>JAIRUY010000178.1 GCA_031254175.1 Treponema sp. | reverse complement strand
AACAGGCTTTGGGCTATTCTCAGCACAACGGGAAATCAAATTTACCACACAGGCGTATTTATACCGCCGGTTGAATCAAATAGAAGAACAAGTTTTTTCGGCGATCGCCGTGTTTACAGGTATTCAAATGGCGCTACTGATACGTCAATTCATGCGGGAGTTGATTACGGCGTACCAACAGGAACCCGTGTTAATGCCTGTGGAGACGGAAGAGTTGTCTTTACCGGCATGAGGATTGTTACAGGATATACAGTAATACTGGAACATGCGCCGGGTATTTATTCGCTTTATTACCATTTAGACAGCATTGATGTACAGGCTGGCAATATAATAAAAGCAGGAGCACAGAGTGGGTTGTCCGGTTCTACGGGGCTTTCAACAGGCCCTCATCTTCACTGGGAAATAAGGGTCAGCACAGAAAACACCGATCCGGATTCTTTTATAAACCGTCAAATTATTGACAAAGATTTGATAATCAGTAGAATCTTTAATTAGACCAGATAATTTTACCAAGAGGAAAGGAGGTGATTAACTTTGGCGCATATCACCATTGATGACAATGAAATGCTTGAAAAAGCCATCAAACGATTTAAGCGTATGGTGGAAAAAGAAGGCATTATCCGCGAATTTAAAAAGCGGGAGTATTTTGAAAAGCCCTCCACGATCCTCAACAGGAAGAAAAAGGCAAATGCCCGAAAACTGGTAAAAAGAAACCGCAAGGGCAAAGGTGAGTAACAAGTCCATTGCATTTAAACAATGGACTTGTTCGGAAACCCGGTGGTTTCCTCTCAAGCCTTGCATTTTCTCGGGCTAAAGCCCTGCAAAAATGCGGTTTTGTAAGGAAGTTGTTCAGAAAACTGAAGTTTTCGAACAACTCTAATAGTTTTTAAAGGTGTCCTATATTGACCATGTTTTTTTTACGAAAAACCTCTCAGAAGCCTGAGGGGTTTTTTCTTCTCCTGACGCTTTTTATTTTTTTTTCGTGTAAAACTATTCCGGTTAAATCATCGCCGGACGAACCTGTTTCTTTTTCAGCTGTTGGCAGCATTAAACCGGAATGGCAGCCATTCGCGGACGGCATTGATTTTTTTCACGGAAAAATTTTAATGCCGCAGATGGAGTTTTGGGCGCTGCAAATCGATCTTGCGTCTCCAAACACGCAAATTGTCGTAAGAAGCGGCGCAGCAAATGAAACACGCCCTTCCGGCGGAACTTCCGGTACTTTTGGCACAAAGGTTTCAAGTTTTGTCCGTGACAATAATCTCGCCGCAGGCATTAACGCAGTTCCTTTTGATGTTGTCACCTCCAGAGAAGGTCAGCCGATTATCAATGCCGGTGTTGTCATTTCCCGCGGCGTTTTGCTTGCGCCGGTAAACCGCCGTTATGACGCGCTTGTGTTTTTTAAAGACGGCAGGGCGGCAATTGTAAGACAATCTTCCATCCTTTCTATCGAAGAAATTGACAATGCAATAGGCGGCTTTCATCAAATACTTGCAGGCGGAGAGGCGGCGGAAAGAACTCAGGAGCGTGAAGACCGGCATCCGCGCAGCGCCGCAGGGATTTCAGCTGACGGACGGTATCTTTATCTGCTTGTGATAGACGGCAGGAGATCTGGCAGCATAGGCGGCACAGAAAATGAAACAGCCCTCATTCTTGAATCTCTCGGCGCATGGGATGGAATAAATTTTGACGGCGGCGGCTCAAGCGCGCTTGTTCTGCGTTATCCGGACGGGCAGGTAAGAGCGGTAAACGTTCCTGTTCACGGAGGGATTCCCGGAACAGAACGCGCAGTCGCCGGATGCATAGGCGTATATTTAAGACACAAATGATGCGGTTTTTATCAGTCTTTCCATGGAAAGATAAAATTCCTGAATGACCGGGAGCCGGTTTTCTCGCGTTCTTCAATTAACAGCGCATCCCAGGGAATCTTCCGGCGATTTTCGCCGGGGTTGGCTTCAAGCCAGTCGTATTTCAAAAGACGCAGACGCAGCGCTTCATCAAGATACAAAAGAACGCCTACGGGGCCCGGAAACAAAAAAGCCAAAAAAACAGAAATTATCAAAACAAAAAAATTGTGAAAAAGCATAAAAACAGAAAAACCTGAATTATCAAAAAAAACAAGCAGACATTTTTTTACAGACTTTATTATGTTTGGCCCTAACCGCGCATAAACAGTAAAGAAAAATTGAAAAGAAACCAACGCAAAAAACATTGTCCAAAATATAAATGCCGCAAGACCGAGGCCGACAAACGAATCAATGCTCAGATAAAACGGAAGCACAATCGTTATTACCAATAAAAAAAGAAATACAAAAAAACCCATTAAAAGACCGGCAGGCCATGATGTCTTAAAACTTTTTAAAAAACTGCTTAAATCAATTGAGCCGTAATCAGAAACTGACTTGATTGTAGCAGCGGCAGCCGCAAGATATATCGAACAAACAAAAATCCCAATACCGCTCAATGCCATTTCCAGCGCTATGGAATGGGCGAACCGGGAAAACAATCTGGGAAGAAAAACCGGAATTAAAACAGTCAGAAAAAAACCAAGATTAAGAATAACAATCTTAAGCATATTATCCCACAGATCGTAAAAAGTTTTTCTTATTAAAAATCCAATCATGCTTCCTATAGTATAGATGTTATAAAAATGTGGCAAGTCTGTTGTGCTTCAATATCGATTTTTGTATAATAGACTTGTTCGGAAACCCGATGGTTTCCGAACAAGTCTTGCATTTTTTCGGGCTAAAGCCCTGCAAAAATGCAGTTTTTAAGGAAGTTGTTCGGAAAACAATGTATCTTCGATTTGCAGTTTCCGAACAACTCTAATAAACAAGGAGTGTACCCCAGAATAGCTTTTGGGGTACAGTAGCGTAAAATGATAGTAATGAAGTTCGGCGGAAGTTCGGTTGCGGACGCATCAAGAATTAGGCACGTCACAGATATAGTAAAAACACAATTAAACAGAAACCCGGTGCTGGTGTTATCTGCAATGGGTGATACAACCGATCATCTGCTTGAAGCCGGAGACAAAGCGTTAAATGACGGCAAAGTAGAAATTCATCATATAGAAAAACTGCATTTAGCAGCGCTTAAAGGCCTGAAACTGCCGGTTCAAAAGGATGTCAGCCTCCTACTGGATGAACTTAAACGCCTTTTATCCGGCATTGCGCTTTTAAGGGAGCTTACTCCCAGAACAAAGGATTATCTTGTGTCTTTCGGAGAACGGCTTTCGGTAAGAATAGCGGCTGCCTTTTTAAAATCAAACAAAATGAACGCAAGGGCATTTGACGCATGGGAATTGGGCTTTCTCTCCAATTCCGGTTTTAACCACGCGGAACTTGTAAAGGAAAGCTGGGATATTATCCCTCAAAAAATTCTTCCGTTAATAAAAGGCAATGTGCTGCCTGTAATAACCGGCTTTATAGCGAAAGATGAACGCGGCAATATCACAACACTTGGACGCGGCGGGTCGGATCTTACGGCCACTATGATTGCCGCTGCCTGCAGAGCGGAAGAAATTCAGGTATGGAAAGATGTTGATGGAATACTGTCAGCAGACCCAAGAATAGTAAAAAACGCGCGGGTTGTACAAAACGTCACTTACGAAGAAGCGGCAGAGCTTGCTTACTACGGCGCGCAGGTACTTCATCCACGGGCAATGCAGCCATGTATGAAAACAGGAACGCCGGTTCTTGTAAAAAATTCCTATAATATAGAAGCGTCCGGCACCAGAATAGAAACAGCAAAAAACAGTCCGGCAAAGCTGCCGCCTGTGCGCGCCATAACTTTCCGTCAAAAAATAACGCTTGTTGATGTTGTCTCTACAAGAATGCTCGGCCAATACGGTTTTATGGAAGAAGTATTTTCCGTATTTGCAAGGCATCGCATCTCCATAGATATGGTTGCCACAAGCGAGGTGTCTGTTTCCCTCACTCTGGATTCTTCTTATGATCTTGCCGAAGTAAAAAAAGAACTGGCCAAAATTGCCAGTGTAGAAATAAAAACCGAAAAAGCAATTGTTTCCATAATAGGCAATGTAAAACGGTCATCGGAAATTCTTGCCAGAGCATTTCGAATCTGTCAGCTTATGGGCGTAACCGTACAGATGGTTTCCCAGGGCGCAAGCAAGGTAAACATCAGTTTTATTGTGAATGAAACCGAAGCGGCGGAAACAGTTAAAGCCCTTCACATT
>JAIRUY010000062.1 GCA_031254175.1 Treponema sp. | reverse complement strand
TAAGTTATAAAATTGTCGAATATGCAAAGGCTGTGGTTGATAGCCGCCCCAATTTTCACATTAATGTGGTAAATCAGGTTACGCCGTACTGCGATTGTCATGCTGAAAGCGATGCTGCGGTAATTCCTGATATTGGTATCTTCGCCGGTTTTGATCCGGTTGCCCTGGATAAAGCTTGCATTGACGCAGTAAACGCCGCTCCTGTTATTCAAACCAGCATCATCAGTGAACGCAGCCGGTCTCGCAAGGACGCATCAGGAAATGAAGATCATTTTACCAACATTCACCCCACAACAGACTGGCGCAATCAGATTTCCCACGCGGAAAAAATTGGTTTGGGAAGCGGAAAATATGAGTTAATTACAACAGAGTAATTGAATTTTCCCAACAAACAATTAAAACGTATAACTTAACCCAAGTTTCAGAAAACTGTTGCCTCTGTATTGGCCAAGTTCGCTTTCTTTATTTCCGGCAAAAATTCCTGCGGAAAGTTCGTAAATCAAATCTCCCGATGTCAAAAAAACTGCTGGAATAATATAAACGCCGGAATCTTCAATGTCCCAAATAATTACCGCCTTGCTTTCCAGATTATCTCTGAAAAACTTTCTGGATAACTGCAGCGTCAGCCGTGTAGAAGTTATATTTGTATCCGCCTCCGTGTCAAGAGCTGAGTTATTACCAACTTTGCTGTTAAACAATCGAATCGTTTCATTGCATTGCAAATTCATGTTGATGCCCCAGATAACATTCCGGTCAAACCCAAGCGACCAACCGATGAAAGGATTCTTCAAAGAACCGTCATCGCCGGAATAATCTTCTGTCAGGAAAAAGGCAAATTCAGCTCTGATGTTGAATCCAAAAAGCACCTGCGCATAATCAATGCCAAACTGATGGTAACGGGTGTATTTTATTTGAGGAGACAATAAGGTGGGATTACCTTCATAAGTTGGGTTAACAGGAAAAGGAGGAAGAGGCGTGGATATCCCTGTTATCAGATCATCAAGATAATCATCAACGCCGGCAATGGTAAAATTAGGACGGAATAAATTGCCAAAAAAGTACTGAGCGCCGATGTCCGCAGAGCCAATGGTTGTTGTATAGCGAAGGCCCGCCTGAAAGTACTTAAGCCCTGAAGTCTTTGGATACTCAAGCTGGTAATTATTAAAATGAGCCAAAAGGTTTGCTCTTGCGTTGTCAAATACTGGGTTAAGTATTGCGGCTAAAGCAGGATTGGAAAGTATTTCGGCAGTTTTTTCATTCGCCCGTAAAGTAATCCCCGCTTCGGCAGTTGTCATCATGTTGGTATACTGTGAAGGAGCCCACCGTCCGTCAACGGCAAAACGGTGCGCGTAAAAATTAGGAATAATAACTCCTTCAAGTTTTGAAAAATTATTTGCATTCCACGTGGCATGAATCATGGGACGGGCAATTTTCCTTGCCCTTGTATCGGTAATATTTCGCAGGTCGGAAAAATCAATTGGATTTGTAACATCCAACGGGCCGCCTGAGTCCGCCCTGCCCCAGCTTAATTTTCGAAAACCAGCTTCAATATTAAAAGACCCCATGTAGCTTCGCAGAAAAACTTCGTCTATAAAAAGCGGTGTGTAATTGGCATTTTTTAAAACGGGACTTAAACTCCACAATTCACTGATGGATGAGGGATTCAAATTAAAAACAGATAAAAATTCGACATTTGAACCGGAAACTGAAAAGTTCAGCTTAAGGTTCGCAAAAGTCATTTCCTGAATATTTTCCAAAGAGGCTTGAGTTTTTTTGCCAATGTCATTAAAGAAAGGCGTTGTTTGAAGGATAATTTCTCCGCCTGCTTTCAATGTAACCGGCCGGCTGGAAACTGTTTCATCCTCATCATCAAAACCAAAACCAAAGTCCTGCGCACACACATTACCGCACAACAATAAAACAACAGGAATTAAAATCAAGATTGTTCTATTAATAAACATCCTTTGCTCTCCTGTGTTATCTATCTGGCTCTTCCTGTTTCAAGATATTCAGTAGTAAAAACCGCTTCCGGAACAGGATCATCGTATCTGGTGATTTCATTTGTAATGGTAGTGAAAGTCCCTGTAGTATGTGTTGTCATTTTTGTTACAGTAACGGTAAGGCGCCCCTGAATGTCTCTGATGCCTGACATTTCGGCGGTTTTTACATGGGTGTTTCTTCTGTCGAACAGCTCAATTTTTGTAACGATAAAGGAATCTTTTGTTATCCATTGAACCATTTTGGAATACTGATATGAATTGTCTTTTGGTACAGACTGAATTACATAACAGACCGCGCCGTTATAATTTTCTTCTCTCAGAATTGTATGAGTATCAAGATCTGCTCTGCGGTTTGCCGAAGAAACGTCATCGTATGAAAAATCCGTTCCAACAAAACTGCCGGAACCTTCAGAAGCGGCAATGCGCCGAACCCTACCAAGGTTGGGAAGGAATATCCAGCGATCATCTGTGCCGCCTGCATTTGTTATGGTTAGAAAGCGCGTTCCTGCCACACTTGCCGGCTGCTGAAAAACAATTACAGCGCGTGAACCGTTAGGTCCGTCTTTTGAATACTGGTCAATCAGCCGTTCTGTAGTGGAACCGTCTCTGGCGTTTATTACCATTCTTGATCGTGTGGAAATAGTTTCTGCCTTTATCCTGTCACGCGAGGCGCGGACAACGGCAAAGGCATCAAGATGCCCAGCATTTTGCGCAGCCAAAGAAGTAATAGCCGCCGTTAAAAAAAGAGCCGTCAAAATCATTTTTGTTTTCATATATCGATCCTTTCTAATTCTCTAATTATAGATGAATTTTGGTTTAATCAAAGACAGTAAAACAGGCAGAACTGTTAAACTTACAAGGGCGCTTGAGAACATTGTAAAGGCAATTAACATCCCAAAGTCAGCAAGCATGGTAAAACTTGAAAGCATCATCACAGAAAAACTTAAACCGACTGCAGTTGCATTGATAACAATTGCCTTGCCGGAACTTAAAAACACACGCCGCAGAAAATCTCCGCCGCTTGCGGCTGAATACTCACGCTTGTATGCTTCAATACAGTGAATTGTATAATCAATCCCAACACAAATGGCAACAGCTCCCACCATTGATGTGCCCAGATTAAGTTTTATTCCCGCTAAACCCATGATTGCAAAGTTAAGCAATATTGAAATAGACAACGGAGCCATTGCTATAAGACCGGCCGGCAGCGATTTATTTGCGATGGCAATAATCAAAAAAATGCTAAAAACGGAAAAAACAATTGAAATTATCTGAGACTGTACAATTCTGCTGTTCAGAGAATCTTCTACCATAGTTGTTCCGCCCATTGTAACAGTAACATCATCCGGAAAGTTTGCCGCCGCATATTGTTCTATTTCCCGAAAAATTGCATAACTGTCTTCCATTCCCAAAGTGCGAAGCTGTACCGTTGCTTTAATTGCTGTCGGTTCCAGCGGATCATTGGCATAATTGCTGATATTACCAGAAAGCAGAACAAGATAATTTGCGATTAAACCCTGAAGCTCCAAGAGAGTTTGCTTGCCGTAACGTTTGGGCTCAAGCGGGATTTCGTAATAGGCAGCGCCTTCATAATTAACCTGCCGCTTTAGTTCCCAAATCAAATCATTGGCATTCATGCCGCGGAAATTGCTGCCGGCACGATCAAACAAATCAATCAGCTCGTTTTGTGTGTAGATTTTTTCGCGGTCAACGCCTGAGTTGTCCACAGTTGATTTCCCGCTTTCTGCGGCGCTGGAATAATCATCAAAGCCAAAATCGCCGAAACCAAATCCGAAATCAGCCGTATTCGCCGCGTTATTAACCGGACTTACCGTTGTAACACGCAGGCCGTCAGGGTTTTCATCGGCGTTAAAGACCTGATTGATCCTTTTAACAAGATCGGTAAAGCTCATCACCTTGCCGGTGTTTGGTATTTTTCGCTGAAGAAATACAGAAAGTCCGTCCATGGCGGCAAGGGTATCAGGCCGCAGAATAATTTTTTCGCTTTCTGCCGTAATTACTACGCTTATTACTTTGGACCCGCCGAACTGCCGCCTGATAAATTCATCAGACTGATAAATATCAGTATCATGCCTGAAATACTCTATCATTATGTTGTCAATAATTAATTTTGAAACTCCGTATACAGAAAAGGCAATTGCCACGACCGCAAGAAAAACAACTGTTTTTTTATGCTGTGCTATGATAAAAAGATTACCGGCAAGAAAACCACTGAAACCGCCAGATTCAAGATTGTTGTTTTCTTTTGTTTTTTCCTTTTGTGTTTGTCTGGATACCAAACGCGGGCCCACGATGATCAACAACGCGGGGATGAGTGTTAATGTAATTACAAAAGCAGCGGCTACTCCGAAACTGGAAAAATAGCCGAACTCTCTGCATGGGGCAACTGATGTAAATGAAAACGAGATAAATCCGGCAAAAGTTGTTATTGCAGTCAGGAATACAGACCTTCGCATTTTCATCATTACAGCAAGAACCAGCTCAAAGTGTTCCTCGCGATTGATTGAGCCGTGTTTGTTTTTGGCGGCGTTCAGGTAATAGTTAAGAATATGAATGCTTTCGCCAATGCCGACCGCAACTAGGATTACAGGCAGCACAGTAGAAATAACTGAAAGTTTTACTCCAAACAGCGGCATTGCGCCAACAGTCCAGATAATTGTCATAATTACAGTAAGCAATGGCAGAATTACCGGAGCAAGCCGGCGAAACGAAAAAAACAGCGCCAGCAAAACTACAACTATTACTGCCGGAACAAGCACTTTAAGATCCGCGATCATCGCTTCATTAACAGTGGCGGCAATTACCGGCATTCCCGTTACATAAACAGATGCGGAACCTGCGAATGTTTCGCGGGCAAGATTCCTTATATGCATGATTTGATCTGTTATTTCCCGGTTTCCTGCTTCTTCTGAACTGATTGTCAAAGGAATTAAAATCTGGGTAGCGGTAAAATCACCGGAATATAACG
>JAIRUY010000123.1 GCA_031254175.1 Treponema sp. | reverse complement strand
GATTATTTCCTCCGCAGTGTCCGGCGCAAGATAATCATTTTCTATGCGCTGGATTTTTATTTTGCGCCTGTCGCGGTTTTTTACTTTCCATGAATTTCGTTCAAGCGCATAGAGGTTGTGAAGCCAATAATAAGCCGGCAATATTTCTAGGCGGTTTTTGTGTACATTGTTGTTTACAAGGGAGAAGGGCAGAGGAATGTTAAGTTCTGCCGGATACTCGCCCTTTGCGATGATCAAAAAAGAAGCAAAAACGCTTGAATGTTTCAGGCTTACCGCAAGCCCCGGCCAAAAACCGCGCTTTGCCCGTATTTCGCCGTCATTGGCACGGCTGTTATGATTGCTGCCTATTGTTGCCGCCGCCGCCATGTTTGACATTCCCTGAATAAGGCTTGCGATTAGAAATGAATTGTTGTGATGCTGTTCATGTACGGGAAAAATCAGGTTGTTGAGAATCTCACAGCACGAGACGGTGGAATTATCTCCCAGCACAGAGTGAATCAGCCGTGCTCCGTATTTTAAATTGCTGTTTCTGCCCATAACAAAACGCACAGCCTTGGATCCGTAAAAAACATTACAGGCATAACCGACAATGCCGTTTACCATTTCCACACCTTCGCCTATTTGCGTTGGCTCTTCGGCGGAAGAAAGGATCGTCAGGTTTTTTAGTTTGTTCGCTCCCTTAATGTACGCGCATTCACCGGCAGCGACATCCTTTATGATGGCGCAGCTTTTAATTACCGAACCTGAACCGATTGTTCCGTAACTGCCCCGGAAACCTCCGTATTGTTTTTGGGTGATTTCCGCAAGTTTTTCTGTCAGCGCGGTATCATCACGATATGCCGCCCACAGGAATGCGTCTGCCGCAATCATTTCCTTAAACGGTAAAACAGAACGTCCTCCCGCTTCGTTCATCACATCGATCCAGATGCGTACTCCTTCCGCTTCTCCGTCTTTAATGGCGCCGTTGCCGAATTTGGAATGATTTGTTGTCTGCATTTCATCAATTTTGGAAAGGATGCAGTTATTCCCAATAATGTAATTGGAAAGGAAGGCGCAGTATTGAATTGCCGTGTTATCACCAATGTCACAGGAAATAATTGTACTGCCGCGAATCCCTGCGGGAATGCAGAAATCATTGTGTTTGAGCAGGACATTTTGCAGAGCGCCTATTCGCACCAGTCCGTAAAAACTGGAATCCAAAATTAATTGAGGATCAAAAGGATCGCAAACCAAAAAATCATTCCAGTTTGCGCAATAGTTTCTGTTTTTTTTCAGTATTTCTGTTTCTTCTTCTTTCAGATGCCGCCAATCACCCTGTTTTCTGTAAAACATTTCCGCCTGCTGCGCATTACGCAGCCAGTATTCATCCGCCCCTTGCGGCAGAAATTCAGCGGGAATAAAATCGTAGCCGTAACGTTCAACTGGTAATTTTTTTTCTTTCATTAATTGGCGGTTATCCGGCCCGCCGCAGGCGAACATTTTCAATGTCGTGGCTGAACAATTCGCGCAAATCGTTCAGACCCAGCGCCATCAGAGCCATTCTGTCAATGCCGATGCCCCATGCGGCAACAGGCACGTTTATTCCCAGACTTTCTGTTACTTCCGGCCGAAAAATACCGGAGCCGCCAAGCTCAAACCAGCCAAGCACCGGGTGTTTAATATGCACTTCTACCGAAGGCTCTGTAAAGGGGAAGTAACCCGGCACATATTTTACTTCTTTCGCGCCGGCAACCTCGCAGGCAAACATTTCCAGCATACCCAAAAGAGTGCGAAGATTGACATTTTCGCCTAACACAATGCCCTCTGTCTGATAAAAATCCGGCAGGTGGGTAGCGTCTACGCGGTCGTAGCGGAAACAGCGCGCAATGCCGAAATATTTGCCGGGAATTTTTGCGGTTGGCAGTTGTTTCGCCGAAAGCGCAGTCCCTTGGGAGCGCAGAATGAGTCGCTTTGTAAACTCACGATCAAAACCGTAATTCCAGCCGCGGCTGCCTGTTTTGCCGCCGTTTTCGTGGGTGGAAGACACATTGGAAAGCCATGGCTCATCAATGGACTTTGCCCTTGCAACACCGTCTTTTGACGGCTGTTTTGCAGATGCCGGCTCCGCAATGCTGTAAGCATCGTGAATATCCCGCGCCGAATGGAACTGCGGCATAAAAAGAGCGTCCGAATTCCAGAACTCCGTTTCAACTAACGGTCCGTCAAATTCTTCAAAGCCCAGTGATGAAAGTTTGTCTTTTACATTTTCAAGAAACTTTGCGTAGGGGTTGCTTCTGCCGGGAGTTAGGCGGACAGGAGGCGTTTTAACATTATACGGTCTAAAGACTTTGCCCTTCCAGCTTCCTTCTTCAAGCATTGCCTGAGTTAACGAACCGGTTTCGTCACCTGTGATTCCGGCAACTTTGAGCATTTCGAAAGCTTTTTCCGCCGGAACGGAACCGTCCTTTGCGGCGGAAAATCCCCAAAATACGGTTTCTCTGTCGATCTGGCGGAAAGGCGCATCAGCGGCGCCGCGCTTTTTGGCAATGCCGGAAATGATTTTTTTCTCGTCATCATTTAGGGAAGCTTCGGCAAGCAGTCCTTTTTCTGTTATAATTTTTTTGAATAAGCCGCGCACAAGGTTAAAATGCGCCAGCATCGGGTTTTTCGCAGGATCGTCAAGATGTTCAAGCGGTATGGAAAAAACGACCTTTTTATCACCGTCCATTGAAAGTATGCCAAGTTTTGACAGGCTGCCAAAAGCGCTGCCGATGTCCTTGTTTTCCACGTTAAGCGCCCGGGCTATTTCAGGAAGCCGTGGATTTTCTTCATCTTTTTTTATTTTTTGCCGTATCAGTTCGAGAATTCGCTCTTCGGGACTTCCCTTTTCTTTCCACTCCTCGCCAATGCCTGTCAACTCATAAAAAACAGCCGTCTCCCGCCGGAGTTCGCTAATTAGTCCTTTGCCGGCAAGCCATGAAAGCGCCTGATTTCCGTTTCCCGGCTTGAAACCGAGTTCCCTCTCGACTCTTTCGATAGTCAACTCATCACCTTTTTTATAGTTAAGAAGGATTTTTATTTCTAAAGGATGAAGATTTTTTACTATATTTTTGATATCTGTTGACATGAAAACCCCGCAAACAGAAGGATAACAATTTATTTACACAAGGTCAATTATGATGAACCTCAAAGCTCTTTTGTGGGTTTTTAGAGGTTCCAATATTTAATAAGTAATGTTATAAATTAAGTTATGGAAAGCAATAATACCGAACAGATTATGTGGTCGGACTCTTTCTTATGCGGGATAAAGCAGATAGATGATCAGCACAAGAGGCTTGTAGATCTTACAAACGAACTTTTTAGCCATGTTTCCGGCAGCGAAGAAGAGGAGTATGTTTTTTTTAACAAAGTCATTCAAGAGCTTGTAAAATATATAAAAGCCCATTTTGCAACAGAAGAAAAAATGATGATAGATGCGAATTTTTCCGGATATGCAGAACATAAGGGAGAGCATGAAAAGTTTATGCTTACCGTTGTAGATAATATCAAAGACTATTTGGGAGGGCAGCGGCTGACTCATTTATCTTTTTCTCAATTTTTGAAAGATTGGATTTTGACACATATAGTAGTAATGGACAAACAGTGTTTTGAATCTTTTAGCAAGACTGCAGAATACAAAAGACATACCGGGTCTATAATATGAAAATCAGTATAGTAATACCTGCCTTAAATGAGGAAAAGACGCTGCCCGGAATGCTGGACAGTATCAAGGCACAGGATTTTGAAGATTACGAAATAATTGTTGCGGACGCTCATTCAACCGACAGCACCAGAGATATAGCTGAGAGATACGGCTGCCGTGTTGTGGACGGCGGACTGCCGGCAGCCGGCAGAAACGCCGGGGCAGCCGCAGCAAACGGCGAATACCTGTTTTTTTTTGACGCTGATGTAATCCTGCCGCCGGGCTTTATCCGCAATGTATATGAAGAGATGCAGGATCGTTTTATTGATCTTGCTACCTGTGAAATAAGACCGCTTTCGGACTTCAGGCTGGATCGGGTTATTCACCGGATGATAAATCTCATTGTTCTTCTTAATCTCCGGATCGATCCAAAAGCGTTTGGTTTTTGTATTTTTGTGACAAAGCGGCTGTTTGACAGGGTCGGCGGTTTTGATGAAACTATTTATGTAGCAGAAGACAATGACTTTGTTAAAAGGGCTTCAGTTTACAGAAGCTTGAAGTTTCTGAATTCAGCCTACATCATGGTCAGCATTCGCCGTTTTGAGAAAGAAGGGCGTTTCGCCTATATGAAAAAAGGGATTAAGTTAAATCTTTACCGTACTTTTAAGGGTGAGATACACAATGATGAAGTAGTAAAATACGAATTTGATGCTTTTGAGAATGTTGACAATAAAGAAAGTATAAGTTTTCTGGATAAATTGGAAAAACAGCTTCTAAAGATAGAAAAAAACTCAAAAGCTTTTCATGATAACGCCAAAAAGAAACAAAGCAGAGACAGTGTAAATATAAACAAACTTCGTCCCGAGCTCCATGAATATGACCATTTGGTAGAAAAGCTGGATACATACTTAACCAGCAAAGAACGATCAAAAAAACGACATCAGAAATTTAAAAATTTTTTTAAATTCGGACATTCTTCTTAATCAAAAAACGCCCAAACTGTACTGATTAAACTTGACCCTAATGCGAAATTTTGGTATTTTTTAATCAGCATCCTGTAATATTCAAATGACACAATGAACGGTTAAGTTAATTCTTTATGAAAACCGAATATTTCAGAACACCAGGAAATTTCTATGTTGTTTAAAAAAGAGACGCGCGGTGGACAAGCGGGCCATGAAAATCCTAATGTTGAAGCTGAAAAAGCTGTAGAAACGCAGGAACAAGGTCAAAAAGCGCCGGAAAAGGAGCAAAAAACTGCCGAATCATCTTCTCCGGGGGCCGGTTCTGAGCCGCAAGCCAGCGCTGCACCGGAAGAATCGTTGAATTCTTCTCAGGAAACCGGCGCTGAACCGCAAAATGATGCCGCGGCAGAGAAGCGTGAGCCAGCTCCGGCAGAAAAAATTGCCGGATTGGAAGCTCAACTGGCTGAAACACATGATCAGCTGCTGCGGAAAGCCGCCGACTTTGAAAATTTCCGCAAACGGATGAATCAGGAAAAACAAAACGCTATCGAATTTGCCAATCAAAGCCTGCTTTTGGATATTATTCCAATAATTGACGACTTTGAACGTGCAATTGCCGCCGGTGAAAAAGCTACAGACTTGGTTTCCTTTCTGGATGGCGTAAAAATGATAGAAAAACGGCTTTCAAGCCAGCTTGAAAGCAAATGGGGTCTTAAACGCTTCAATTCAGCCGGAGAACCTTTTGATCCAAACATCCACGAAGCGCTGATGATGGAAAAATCTCCTGATGTGAAAGAAGCTGTGGTCGAGGAGGATCTTTACAAAGGATATTTTCTGAAAGACAGGGTTATAAGAGCGGCAAAGGTAAAAGTTTTGATGCCTGAAACACCCGGTGATGTATAAAATAAATTTAGTTAATATAAAAGTATAAGGAGGAATAAGTATATGGGAAAAATTATTGGTATTGATCTTGGAACCACCAATTCCTGCGTATCTGTTCTTGAAGGCGGAGAGCCAATCGTTATTCAAAGTTCCGAGGGCGGACGCACAACCCCATCCATCGTAGGTTTTACAAGCAAGGGCGAACGGATTGTAGGCGCGCCGGCAAAAAACCAGATGATCACAAATCCTGAAAACACCGTTTTTTCAATCAAGCGGTTTATGGGCAGACGTTTTTCGGAAGTTTCCAACGAAATGAAACTTGTTCCGTATCGCATAGCAGAACAGGGCGATGATGTCCGCATAGACATTGACGGGAAAAAATACTCTCCGCAGGAAATATCCGCTTTTGTTTTGCAGAAAATGAAACAAACAGCAGAAGACTATCTTGGAGAAAGCGTTACCGAAGCTGTTATAACTGTTCCTGCGTATTTTAACGATGCTCAGCGTCAGGCTACCAAGGACGCAGGCAAAATCGCAGGTCTTGATGTAAAGAGAATTATCAACGAACCGACAGCCGCATCGCTGGCGTTCGGTTTTAATAAAGATTCGAAAAAAGACAAAATTATCGCTGTTT
>JAIRUY010000095.1 GCA_031254175.1 Treponema sp. | reverse complement strand
TGTTGGCAAACTTGGTATGGTGCTTGGACGCAAAGGTCTTATGCCTAATCCCAAAACCGGAACAGTAACTTTTGATCTCAAAGGGACGTTGGCCGAACTTAAAAAGGGACGCGTTGAGTTCAGAGCCGATAAAACCGGCGTTGTACATCTTGCGGTCGGCAAAGTTTCCATGGAAAGCGATAAAGTCGCTGAAAATGTCAAAGTGGTTATTGCGGAAATCAAACGCAAGCGGCCTGTTGATGTTAAGGGTGAGTTTATTCAAACTGTTTCGGTATCTTCTACCATGGGACCCGGCGTATGGGTTGCTGTCAGGGATCAGGAATGAAAACCTTCGGGTTTTTAATGAGGTAAATCAATAAGGAGGATAGCTATGGCTATCATTGGAAAGAAAATACAGGAAAGTAAAACAAAGGCTATTGGTGAACTGAAAGAATCCCTCAGTAATGCTAAAGATTACATCTTTACGGATTACCGCGGACTTACAGTGGAGCAAATCACCAATTTAAGAAGACAGCTTCGTACGAAGGAAGTAGAATATAAAGTTATAAAAAACAATTTTGCCAGAATTGCTTTTGAGCAGCTTTCAACGCCGGATGTGTCAAATTATCTTACGGGGCCTACCGCGGTTGCGATAACGCCCAAGGATGCCAATGAGGTAGCGAAAATACTCTATGATTTCGCAAGAGAGGCTCCGGCCCTGCAGATAAAAGGCGCTCTTGTCAGTGACACAGTTTATACTGCCGCGCAGACAGAGGCTTTCTCAAAACTTCCCGGAAGGCTGGAACTTATTTCCATGCTTATGTCTGTCATCAACGGCCCGGCGCGTAATCTTGCGGCCGCCCTAAATGATGTTCCGTCAAGGCTGGTGCGTACAGTAAAAGCCATCGCCGATCAAAAGGCAGGTTAGTATTTAAAGATCGTCAGGCTTCAACGGATTTTAAATCCGAAGCGGCTGAACCTGTCGGTTTTAATAAATTGTATCTGCCAATAAAAACGGCAGATGCAGTCACTCTCGTATGAGGTGTGTAGTAATTTTTAGGAGAAGATAATATGGCAGCCACAAAAGAAGAAATTTTAGAAGCGATTGCATCAATGACAGTTCTGGAAGTATCAGAACTTGTAAAAATGATGGAAGAAAAATTCGGCGTTTCAGCCGCCGCTCCTGTAGCGGTAGCAGTTGCCGGCGCCGCAGGCGGAGCAGCGGCTCCCGCGGCGGAAGAGAAAACAGAATTTAATGTAATTCTCAAATCGTTTGACGAAGCCAAGAAAATTGCGGTTATCAAAGAAGTCCGCGCAGTTACAGGTCTTGGTCTTAAAGAAGCAAAAGATCTCGTTGAAGGCGCTCCCAAGCCGCTTAAGGAAGGCGTTTCCAAAGACGAAGCAGGCAAGATCAAGGAAGTTGTCACCGCAGCAGGCGGTACAATTGAGATTCAGTAGGCTGTTGATGGGCGGCAATGCCGCCTGTCGTCTCTGCCGTATTAGCGATAGTGCGGCGGAGACGAAACTTGCGAAGGATAGGTTGTTTTCTCGTGTTTGACCATCTGTTCACCGTTTAGGTGGATAGATGGTTAAGCCGTTAAGAGCGGCATTTTATAGTAAAGATTAGGAAGGGGAAATCGATGGCCAAGGTGATAGTTTCTGACAATCGAATGAACATTGGAAAAGATATTCAGGATGTGATGGATCTGCCGGATCTTATCGATATTCAGCTCAATTCCTACGAGCATTTTTTACAGAAAGAAAAAATAAAGAAAGGTGAAAAACTCAGTCTTCAGGGACTTCAGGAAGTGTTCGAAGTAACATTTCCGATAAAAAGCCCTAATGAAGATATGAGGCTTGAATTTGAATATTATACTTTTGACGAAAGTAACATAAAAGTAACTGAACTGGAATGCAAACAAAAAGGTCTGACTTACGCGGTTCCCTTAAAGGCGCGCGTTAATTTGGCTTTTCAAAATACCGGAGAGATTCGTCAAAAGGATATTTATATGGGCGATATCCCGCTCATGACAGAGAGGGGTACATTTATTATTAATGGAGCGGAGAGGGTAGTAGTTTCACAGATACACCGTTCTCCGGGCGTAATTTTCTGTCATGAAAAGGGAATATACTCATCGCGCATTATCCCCTATCGCGGCAGCTGGCTGGAATTTGAAATCGATCAAAAACGGGAATTAATCTACGCGAAGATTGACAGAAAAAAACGTATTCTGGGAACCATCTTTCTTCGTGCGCTTGGTTTTTCCAACAGGGAAGAAATTATCGATGCTTTCTATGTTACGGATACTCTTAAAATCAAAGATGACAGGGAAACCAAAGAAAAAATATCAGGCAAAGTTCTCGCAAAGTCAGTCTGGGCAAAGAATGACGGCGGCGAAAGCGGACAGAAACTGATTCATCGTGCAGGCGACAAACTTCATCCTCATAATATCGATGAGCTTTTGAGTAACGGAATTAAATCAATTGAATACATAGATTTTGAAGCCGAAGGCTCTCTTAATTCGCCCATGCTTCTTTATTGCTTTGAGCGTGAAGATATTAAATATGTAAAAGAAGGTTCGGGAAGCGAGCCGTCAAAAGATGAAGCGTTAATGGCTGTTTATTCAGTGCTGATGCCCGGCGAGTCCATTACGGTTGAGCAGGCGGAAAAAGATTTGCAGAGTATGTATTTTTCTGACCGGCGTTATGATCTTGGAAAAGTAGGCCGCTACAAACTGAACAAGAAATTTGTTCTTGATATGCCCAATGATAAATTAACCCTTACCAATGATGATGTCATCGCTACCATGAAGTACCTCATCAAGGTATATGTGGGCGATGAAAATTTTGATGATATAGATCACCTTGGAAACAGGCGCATTCGTTCTGTCGGCGAACTGATGACCAATCAGATGAAGACTGCGTTCGGCCGCATGGAGCGCATTGCCAGAGAACGGATGAGTCTTAAAGAAACCGACACAATTAAACCGCAGGAATTGATATCCATAAAGCCGATTGTTGCCGCTATCAAGGAATTTTTTGGTTCCAGCCAGCTTTCCCAGTTCATGGATCAGGTAAACCCGCTTGCGGAGCTTACTCATAAACGCCGTCTTAATGCCTTGGGGCCCGGCGGTCTTTCCAGAGATCGCGCCGGCTTTGAAGTGCGTGATGTGCATTATACCCACTACGGCAGAATGTGCCCCATCGAAACGCCGGAAGGCCCCAATATCGGACTTATTGTTTCGCTTGCAAATTACACGCGTGTCAATGATTACGGCTTTCTGGAAACTCCGTACCGCAGAGTAAGCAAGGGTATTGCTACAAAGGATATTGAGTACCTCTCCGCAATGGACGAAGATCGTTATTTCATAGCGCAGGCTTCGGCAAAAGTTAACAACAATGGCTCATTCGCTGAGGATCAGATTTCGTGCAGGCGGCAGGGAGATTATACAAACCGCACGCCGGATGATATTCAATACATGGATGTCTCTCCTAAGCAGATCATTTCTGTTTCAGCTTCACTTATTCCTTTCCTTGAACATGATGACGCAAACCGCGCGCTGATGGGTTCGAACATGCAGCGTCAGGCGGTTCCTCTTGTGTTTCCCGAAGCTCCGCGTGTCGGAACCGGGATGGAGGCAAAATGCGCATACGATTCCGGCGTGCTTGTAAAAGCCAGACGCAGCGGAACCGTTGTTCGCGTAACATCGCAGGAAATTGTGATAAAACCGGAAAGAGCCGGCAATCCAAAACCGATGGCTCAGGTTTCATTGGATAAAAGCGGCAACGACGTTTACCAGCTTTTAAAATTCCACAGAACCAATCAGGATACCTGTTTTAACCAGCGTCCCATTGTTAAACATGGTGAAAAGATTATCGCAGGGCAGGTAATTGCTGACGGGCCCGCCACACAAAACGGAGAACTTGCCCTCGGCCGCAATATACTTGTTGGTTTTATGCCATGGAACGGTTATAACTATGAAGATTCAATCCTTATCTCCCAGAAGGTGGTAAAGGATGATATGTTTACATCCATACACATAAAAGAATTCACCGTGGAGGTCAGGGAAACGAAACTTGGTCCTGAAAAAATCACACGCGACATTCCAAATGCGTCAGATAAAAGCCTTGATAATCTTGACAGCGAAGGCATTATTCGTGTCGGAGCCAAAGTGCGCTCGGGAGACATTCTTGTCGGTAAGGTAACGCCAAAAAGCGAAACTGAAACCACTCCTGAGTTCAAACTTTTAAATTCAATCTTTGGTGAAAAAGCCAAGGAAGTCAGGGATACTTCACTGAAAGTTCTGCATGGTATCGAAGGAACCGTTATTGACATTCAGCGGCTTAAGCGGACAGAACATGACAGTCTCAGCCCGGGTGTTGATGAAGTGGTCAAGGTTTTAATCGCAACCAAAAGAAAACTCCGCGAAGGCGACAAGATGGCTGGCCGCCATGGCAACAAAGGTGTTGTTGCCCGTATTCTTCCGGAAGAAGATATGCCGTTTATGGAAGACGGAACTCCGCTGGATATTTGCCTTACCCCGCTGGGCGTTCCTTCCCGTATGAATATCGGCCAGCTTCTGGAGACAGAGCTTGGCTGGGCTGGTTCAACTCTGAATGAATGGTATTCAGCGCCGGTTTTCCAGTCGCCTTCCGCCGGGCAGATAGAAGGAAAATTAAAAGAGGCCGGCCTTCCTGTTACAAGCAAGGTCACTCTCAGAGACGGCAGGACAGGCGAGCCGTTTATAAACCAGATATTCTGCGGAATAATTTACTTCCTCAAACTGCACCATCTTGTTGATGACAAGATGCACGCGCGTTCTACAGGTCCGTATTCACTCGTGACTCAGCAGCCGCTTGGAGGAAAGGCGCAGTTTGGCGGCCAGAGGTTAGGTGAAATGGAAGTCTGGGCGCTTGAAGCATACGGCGCTGCCAACACACTGCAGGAACTTTTGACAATCAAGTCTGACGATATGACTGGAAGATCGAAAATTTACGAAGCAATTGTAAAGGGAGAACCTTCCACAACCGCAGGTATTCCGGAATCGTTTAACGTACTGGTTCAGGAGCTGCGCGGACTTGCGCTTGATTTATCGATCTTCGATGTTAAGCAGAAACAAATACCTCTCACTGAAAAAGATGAGGAATTGATAAACAAATCTGGAAGTAATTTCTAGATATATGCCGTCATCGTTGAAACGGCATATATCTGAATGGTAAAGGGGCTTTAAATGCGGGACATTCAGGATTTTGATTCTATAATGATTCGGCTGGCTTCACCGGAAATGATCCGGTCGTGGTCATACGGAGAAGTTAAAAAACCGGAGACTATAAACTACCGGACACTCAGGCCCGAAAAGGAAGGTCTTTTCTGCGAACGGATTTTTGGCACTACCAAGGAATGGGAGTGCTATTGCGGAAAATTCAAATCAATCCGTTACAAGGGAGTAATCTGCGATCGCTGCGGCGTTGAAGTTACACATTTTAAGGTGCGTCGTGAAAGAATGGGGCATATTGAATTGGCAGCCCCCGTTTCTCATATCTGGTATTACAGATCTGTCCCCAGCCGCATGGGTCTTCTTCTTGATCTTCCGACAGGCCAGCTTCGATCCGTACTCTACTACGAAAAATATATTGTAATAGATTCCGGTGATACCAAATTTAAAAAAGGCCAGTTGTTATCTGAAGAAGAATATTACGATGCTCATGAACAGTATGGCGGCGGTTTCACTGCCGGCATGGGAGCAGAGGCGATCAGTACTCTTCTGGAAAACATGAATCTTGATCAGATGGCTGCGGAATTGCGTGAAAAAATGATTGACAAGAAAGAAAAGTGCGACAAACGGCTTTTAAAACGCATCGAAATTGTAGAAAATTTCCGCAAATCAAACAATAAACCCCAGTGGATGATCCTCAATGTGATACCCGTTATTCCGCCGGAGCTTCGTCCGATGGTGCAGCTTGACGGCGGCCGCTTTGCCACAAGTGATCTTAACGATCTTTACAGAAGGGTAATTAACAGAAACAACCGCCTTAAGAGGCTGCAAACGTTAAACGCTCCTGACATAATTATACGTAACGAAAAAAGAATGCTGCAGGAAGCGGTAGATGCGTTATTTGACAATTCAAAGAAAAAGAAAGTTGTTAAAGGTTCATCAAGCCGTCCTCTTAAGTCCATCAGTGATATGCTCAAGGGCAAGCAGGGACGTTTCCGCCAGAATCTTCTTGGAAAGCGTGTTGACTATTCAGGACGCTCGGTCATCACTGTAGGGCCGGAGCTTCGAATGTGGCAGTGCGGTATCCCGACAAAGATGGCGCTGGAATTGTTCAAGCCGTTTATCATGAAAAAACTCGTTGACAAAGATGTTGTTTTTAACATTAAAAAGGCAAAGATGCTTGTTGAACAGGAAACTCCCGAAGTTTTTGCAATTTTGGACGAGGTTGTCAAGGAGCATCCTGTTCTTCTTAACCGCGCCCCGACTCTGCACAGACTCGGTATTCAGGCGTTTGAACCTGTTTTAGTGGAAGGAAAAGCCATCAAGCTGCACCCGCTTGTCTGCCATGCTTTCAACGCAGATTTTGACGGTGACCAGATGGCGGTTCACGTTCCGTTGACTCAAGCCTCTCAAATGGAATGCTGGACATTAATGCTTTCCGCCAGAAACCTGCTCAATCCCGCAAACGGAAAGACAATTGTATTCCCTTCACAGGACATGGTTTTGGGAATTAACTTCCTTACCAGAATTAAGTCAAACGGAAAGAGACCCGGCTCGTCCAAAGACGAAACAAGGAATAAAATTCCGTATTATTCATCCCCTGAAGAAGTTCTTATGGCAGTGGAAAGAAAAATTCTTGACTGGGGATCGGAAATCCGCCTTAAACCCGTAAAACTTCCGGTTTGGGACAAGGCCGGCAATGTTGTGCCGGTCAAGGATGACGGTACTGTTATTACTACCGCGGGAAGGCTTGTTTTTAACGAAGAATTGCCAAAGAATATTCCGTTTATAAATTATGAATTAAAAGACAAAGAATTGCGCGCCCTGATTGAATATGTTTTCAAGGAAAAAGGTTCATGGATTACTGTGCAGATGCTCGATGCCATAAAATCAACCGGTTACCGTTATTCGACAATATTCGGAGCGACTATCGGCGTAGATGACATTGTTGTTCCAAAAGAAAAGCCTGACATGATTGACAAGGCAAACAAGGAAGTTGATTCGATTCAAAAACAGTGGCGTCAGGGACATATTACTCAGGAAGAACGTTACAACCGTGTTGTTGAAATCTGGACAAAAACTAATGAAGATCTGACTAATCTGACAATGAAAACGCTTGAATCGGACAGAGACGGCTTTAATTCAATTTATATGATGGCAAACTCAGGCGCGCGCGGAAGCCGTAACCAGATCAGACAGCTTGCCGGTATGCGCGGCCTTATGGCAAAACCTTCAGGTGAAATTAACGAACTTCCCATACGTTCCAATTTTAAGGAAGGTCTTTCGGTTATCGAGTTCTTTATTTCAACTAACGGCGCCCGTAAAGGTCTTACCGATACAGCCCTTAAAACCGCCGAAGCCGGTTATCTTACCCGGCGTCTTGTAGATATTGCGCAGGATATAGTCGTAAATGAAGATGACTGTGGAACCATTAACGGAATAACTTATTCGGCAATCAAGAGCGGAGAAGATATTATTGAGCCGTTAAAAGATCGTATTATAGGAAGGTTTACTCTTGAACGGGTCAAGCACCCGATTACAGGAGAGCTGATTATTGACGTAAACGAGGAAATAACCGAAGAAATCGCGGTTGAAATTGATGTTGCAGGGGTAGAGACAGTGCGCATCAGAACAGTTTTGACTTGTGAAGCAAAATACGGAGTCTGCCGGAAATGTTATGGGCGCAATCTTGCAACTAACCGTACGGTTGATATCGGCGAGGCAGTCGGAACAATCGCTGCTCAGTCGATTGGTCAGCCGGGCACACAGCTTACAATGCGTACCTTCCATATCGGCGGCGTTGCGACCAAAGTAAGTGAAGAAAGCCGCATTACATTAAAGTACCCTGTATATATAAAAGATATAAAAGGCACCTTTGTAAAACTTGATAACGGGCACCTGCTCTTTACACGCCGCGGTCAGGCTACCATTAACAAGGTGATGAGGCAATACAAGATTGAAAGCGGCGACAAATTGCTCATAACAGACGGAAAAAGAATAAACCGCGGAGACGCGATCATCAAACGCAAAGGAGAAGAGATAACTTCTCCGGAAATTGCATTGGCATTGATTCTGAAAAACAAGGAAGGAGAATGGCTTTACCTAATCGGGCAGGATCAAAAAATTGAAGTAAGAAATGGTTCTGATTTTGAAGTGCAGGAAGGAACTGTGGTTGAAGCCGACAGGACAATTGCTACTTTCGACCCATTCTCTGACCCGATTATTGCCGAAGCAAGCGGAACTGTTAAATACGAAGATATTATTCTTGGATCAACCCTGAAAGAGGAAATTGATGAAGATACAGGCAACGTTGAAAAGCGCATAACAGAGTTTCAGCATGAAAGCAAACAGCCCCGCATCTATTTGGTTGACGACAATGATAATGAAATCGCTTCTTATCTCCTGCCCGGCGGCGCTTACATTCAGGTTGAAGAAGGAGAAAAGATCCGTGCGGGCAGAACAATAGCCAAAACATTAAAAGAATCAGCGAAAGCAATGGATATCACTTCCGGCCTTCCGCGTGTCAGTGAACTCTTTGAAGCCCGCAAGCCGAAAACCCCCGCTATTCTAGCTAAAGTTTCCGGGACTGTCTCTTTCCAGGGTATTGTAAAAGGCAAGCGAAAAATTGCTGTGGTAGACGCTTTTGGCAGGGAAGAGACACATTTGATTCCAATAAACAAAAGGCTCCTGGTGCGCGATGGTGATACAATTGATGCCGGAGAACCTTTGTGCATGGGTGCGTTTAACCCTCACGATGTTCTTTACATAATGGGAGAAAGCAAACTTCAGCATTATCTGATGGACGAGATTCAGCAGGTTTACCGTTTGCAGGGCGTATCAATAAATGACAAACATATCGGCGTAATTATCAGGCAGATGATGCGTAAGGTAGAAATCAGAAAAGTCGGCGATACCAAGTTTATTTACGGTCAGTCTGTAGACAAGTACAGCTTTCACGAAGAGAACGCAAGAGTAATTGCCGAAGGCGGACAGCCGGCAATCGCACAGCCTATGTTCCAGGGAATGACAAAAGCCGCGCTTAACATTGAATCCTTCCTTTCGGCAGCCAGTTTTCAGGAAACAACCAGAGTACTCACAAATGCTGCCATAGCGGGAAAAACCGATTATCTGCGCGGGCTCAAGGAAAACATCATAATTGGCCACCCAATTCCTGCGGGGACCGGCATGAAGCGTTATCGCAACATCAAACTTTTCGATGAGGATAGCCGCGATTTGGACGAATACATGCAGGAAATTATCGACAGACGCAAACAGGAAGCCGAAGTTGTTGTTGAGGCTGAGCGTACCCAGGAAGAATATACCGCCGAAGAATCCGGGGATTAGTAAAATTGCAGTACCGCATTGACAGAAAATCAGGGAACAAACTTTCTGTCCTTGGCTTCGGTTGTATGCGTTTCCCGAAGATTTTTTCCAAAGCGGAAGAGTTGGTAATGCGCTCCATTGAAAAGGGCGTTAATTACTTTGATACCGCTTGGATTTATCCCGGCAACGAAAGAGTTCTTGGTACAATTTTAGACAAGAACAATGTTCGGGATAAGGTTTTTATAGCGACAAAACTGCCTCTTGTGCTGTTTAAAGGCACGCAGGTCAGCGCTGAAGAAAGCCGTGTTGATTTTGATAAATATTTTAACCAGTCTCTTGAACGGCTTAAAACTGATTATATTGATTATTATATGATGCACATGATTACAGATATGGATCAATGGAATCAATTAAAAGCTTTAGGAATTGAAAATTGGATCGATCAGAAAAAAAAATCGGGACAGATAAAGCAGATTGGTTTTTCATTTCATGGGCCCGGATATGAGTTCCTGAAAATTATAGATGATTACGATTGGGACTTTTGTCTTATTCAATACAATTATTCGGACGAAAATTTCCAGGCGGGCGTAAAAGGCCTTCGTGCTGCTGCCGCCAAAATGACTGTAATAACAATGGAGCCTCTGCTTGGCGGAAAACTTGCAGCAGGACTCCCAAAAGAGGCTGTAAAAATTTTTAAGGAAGCCTGCCATACACAACAAGGCGGCCCCGCTGATTTATCGCCTGCAGGCTGGGCGCTTAATTGGGTCTGGGATCAGGAAGAAGTGACAACTGTTCTTTCCGGCATGGGGAACATGGATCAGCTTGAAGAGAATCTCCGCTTGGCCGGTGCCTCCGAAGCCGGTATGTTGACAGATAAACACAAGGATGTGTACGCGTCAGTTCTCAAGTCCATAAACCGTTCCTGTAAAATAAATTGTACGGGATGCAATTATTGTTTACCATGTCCCTTTGGAGTTAATATTCCGGGATCTTTTTCCGCGTATAATGTGATTTATTCTCATGGTTATGTGGAAGGGATGAAGCAATATATTACAAGTACAGGCTTTACATCCGAGACGGGAAGCGGTCCGTGTTTGTGTAACAAATGCGGCAAGTGCGAACTTCTTTGTCCCCAGAAAATTCCCATTTTGAAAGAACTCAGTAAAGTCAGAAGGAAGATGGAACCCTGGTGGGTAAGATGCATAGGAATAGGGATGCGCTTTTACATGGGGAAAAAGCGGAAAAAGAAAGATGTTTAAAAAATCTGTACATCTTACCTTTTTGCCTCTGCGTCTCTGTGCGGTATTTTTTATGATTATAGTTATTATCGTATCTGTATCATGCGCAAGGCAAGCGCAGCAGGAAGGGATTTTAATCGCTGTCAGCATTCCGCCTCAAAGTTGGTTTGTTTCGCAGATAGCGGGAGACAATACCCGCACCATGATACTTGCAGGTTCAGGACAAAACCCTCATAATTACGAACCAACTCCCAGACAGATAAAGGCCCTGTCCGGGGCAAGCGCTTGGATACTTTCAGGCGCTGAATTTGAAATCAGCCTGTTTCCAAAAGTAATCTCTCTTTTTCCTGATTTGCTGATAATTGACGGCACAGAGGGAGTGAAGTTTAGATTCATGGAAGACCATGATCATGATGGAAATACCCGTTTATCAATAGAAATTGACCGGCATACATGGCTTGGCCGTGAGCCGGCAAAAATACTTGCAGGACATATAAAGGATACTCTTTCTTTGCTTGATAGCAGTAATGAAAGTTATTATCAGGAACGGTATGAAAATCTGATCATTGAGATTGATAATGAATTTGACAATTTAAGTGTCATGCTTGCGCCTCTTAACGGAAAAAGCGTGTTTGTTTATCATCCGAGTTTTGGATATTTTCTTGACGAGTTTGGCATTTATCAGGAGGCAGTAGAAACCGGCGGCAAAGAACCCGGTCCAAGGGTACTCAATGATTTGATCATAAAAATAAAAGAAGAACAGGCTCTCGGTCAATGGTCGGGCGTTATTTTTGTGCAGACTCAATTTCCGGTTTATGCGGCAAGAAATCTTGCCGCCGCTGTAGACGCAGAGTTAATCAGCCTTGACCCTCTTGCGGAAAACTGGCTTGAAAATATCCGCCTTATGGGCAGCGCGTTGATGAAGGCAGCGCCATGACGCATAACAATGAGCAAAACGGCATTGCCGTCAGGTTTGACTCTGTTTCTTTTTCTTACGGAGATATTGCAGCCGGAGGAGGTGTCAAGGTTCTTGAAGAAGCTTGCTTTCATATCCACAGAGGAGAGTTTGCTGCAATGGTAGGACCGAACGGTTCAGGCAAGACCACAGTGTTAAAACTTCTTTTTGGACTTGAAACACCGGTTTCAGGAAACATTGAGATTTTTGGAAAGGCTTGCGGCAGCAAAAAGAACAAAAGCAATCTTGCGTATGTACCGCAGCAGATGCCTGTTGATTATATGTTCCCGATAACAGTGCGTAATATTGTCAGAATGGGATTATTGCGTCCTTTCAAAAGATATGCCGGTTCTGTGAGGGAAAATGACGCTGTCACAGATGCAATGGAAATAACCGGCATTTCTGATCTTGGCGCAAGATCCTACCGCTCGCTTTCCGGCGGCCAGAGACGCAGGGCTCTTGTCGCACGTGCGTTAGCTGCCAATCCAGATCTTCTTGTGCTGGACGAGCCGACTGCCAACATGGACCATGAGAGCGAAACACGCTTGTATGAAACGCTTGGTTCCTGCAAGGGCAGGATAACAATACTTATTGTTACGCATGACACTGAATTTGTTACATCTCTTACAGACAGGGTGTTGTGTCTTGGGGACAGTTACAAAGTCGTCCAGCACCGGACGAAAGAAGACGCTTCTGTCTGCCGCGGAAACGCAATTTCCGGCAGGCAGGCACGGGTGCTGCATGGCGAGATTATTCCCGCCGATGACTGCTGCAAAGGATAATATATTAATGCATAGTTTTTTTGAAGCCCTGTTTAGCGCCAATTTTCCGTTTTTGCGAAATGCCCTGTTTGCAGGGGTTTTATCATCGCTGCTTTTCGGAATACTTGGTTCTCTTGTTACGGTACGCCGGATAGGAAGTCTTGCCGGTGCTGTTTCCCATGCTGTGCTTGGCGGAATAGGACTTGCGCTGTTCCTTTCATCGCGGTTTTTCTCCGTATCGCCTCTTGCCGGCGCGCTTGTCTTTGCTGTGTTATCTGCTATTATTGTCGGACTTGTATCCATGAAAGCGAAACAGAGGGAAGATACTGTAATAAATGCGATATGGGTTATTGGAATGAGCCTTGGGGTTCTTTTTATGGCAAAAACTCCTGGGTATGCCGACCCTTCAACATGGCTTTTTGGAAACATATTGCTTATATCAAACAGGGATTTAATTTTTTTGGGTATTCTGGACGTAATAGTTATTATCCTTGCCAGGCGGTTTTATGCGCAGATTGAAGCCTCCTCTTTTGATGAAGAATTCGCGCGTACAAGAGGTGTGCCCGTAGGAAAAGTATTTCTGATTCTTCTTGGATTGACTGCGGTTGCCATTGTATTGCTTCAAACCTTTGTGGGTATTGTGATGGTAATTGCCATGCTTACGCTTCCTGCAGGCAGCGCAAGTGTTTTCTCGCGCAGCCTTGGAGGCATGATGTTTGCAAGCTGCCTGTTTTCCGCATTTTTTTCAATAGCGGGGGTTTTGTCAGGCTGGATTTTAGATTTGCCAATCGGGGCAATGACTGTAATCATAGCCGGTGTTGTGTTTTTGGGGTTTTCCGCTTTTAAAGCATTAAAATAAAGTTATGTGCCATTATTGGTATGCTGTTTTTCCCCTTGCCTGTGAATATAGCCGGCGATCTTCATGTCTTCGCTTTGTATATGATTTATCAGCCAGTCGATCACTTTATTGCGGATGCTGTTAATCAACGAATCTGACGAACCTTCCTGAGCGTAACTCTGCACAAGGTTACCGACTATGGCTTTAAAACCTTCGTGCATCTGTCTGTGATTCTCATAGTCAGGATAACCGATTTCACGCTGCAGAGTTTCTTCGCTGTAAAAATGATGTTCGGTATAACCCACTAAAAAGTCCAAAGCCTCCTTGATAATCTCTGAAGCTTGGCCCTGTTCACACTGTCTTATGATGTTGTTTACCATCTCGTACATGCTCTTGTGCTGTCTGTCCACTTCGCTGTTTCCCAGTTCATATTTTTTGTCCCATACTAGGCCCGCTCCATGATGCGCGCTGAGTAAAAGGTATGACCTGAGTTTGTTCAACACATTGTCAAAGTCCAGCGGCTTTCCTATGTGCCCGTTCATGCCTGCATCCAAACACTTTGCGATATCTTCCCGGAAAGCATTTGCTGTCATTGCGATGATAGGAATATTTTTTGCGTTTGGTATGTTTAATGCGCGGATCCTGCGTGTCGCTTCCAGCCCGTCCATTTCGGGCATCTGCATATCCATAAGGATCAAATCATATTTGCCGGGTTCTGCCGCAAACATTTCGAGAGCTTCACGGCCATTTTCCGCGCAATCTATCGCAATGAGAGTTGGTTCCAATAACGCCATGACGATTTCACGGTTGAGTTCCACATCCTCCGCAAGCAGAATACAACGGCCTTCGAAGCGGTCTACGGCCTCTTCTTGAACTGTTTTTGCATCTTTCCGGCAGGAGATTCGTTTTAACTGTGCCGTAAATGTGAAAACAGCGCCTTTCCCAAGCTCAGATTCGATCCATATTTTTCCGCCCATCATTTCCACAATTTTTTTTGAGATCGCAAGTCCCAGGCCGGTTCCGCCGAATTTTCGTGATATGCTGGTCTCCGCCTGCTGGAACGATGTGAATAAATTTACCTGCTGTTCCGGACTCATTCCAATACCTGTATCGGTGACGGAAATTTTAATCATGCACTTGTCTGCGGCGTTGTTGATGCAAGTATCGTTTTGATCAAGGCGGGCATCAAATGTAATCGTTCCGTTTTCGGGCGTAAATTTTACCGCATTACTTAACAGGTTCGTAACAACCTGTGCCAGACGCTGATCGTCTCCATAAAGATATGAAGGTATCTCCTCGCTTATATATACATTAAAGTTCTGCTTTTTATCGTCAATGCGGAATTTATTAACATTTATCGCCTGTGAAATCATTTTATGGAAATCGAACTCACTTTCTGAAAGGCTGAATTTCCCGGCTTCTATTTTTGACATGTCAAGAATGTCGTTAATGATATTCAGGAGGTGGTTGGATGCGCCGTCTATTTTAGTGAGACATTCTTTCATTCGGCCGGGTTCGCCGGATGAAAGGCCAATCTTTGTCATACCAATAATCCCGTTCATTGGTGTGCGGATCTCATGACTCATATTGGCCAGGAATTCGCTTTTTGCCCGAGTGGCTAGGTCAGCCGCGTCTTTTGCTTCTGTTAAGGCTTGCAGATTTTTTATATAAGATGCGCCGAAAGTGTAGATCAAAAGAACAAGGGCAGCATAGGCCAGGAAGAAAATGGCATTTTGAATACCAGAGAAGGATTTTCCCATCAAGCTTACAAACGGCAGCCCTTCCGCCGTTTTAACAGTGATTCCCAGTACAATAATGACAGCCAGACTCACACCGACTGCCGCGATGTGCATTTTAAGAGAGAGATCATCAAAGTACGTCAATGCGATAATGGCGATACAGCATAAATAGGTGAAGACCAGTATGTCTCCATCTAAAATAATGGCTCCGGCTATTATTACAGCGGCCATAAAAGTTGGGGACAGAAAGGCCGTTGCCCGGACACCAAGCGGACTTCGCTCAAAAATGACGTAGAGCAGGAGCACCAGAAGATTCAATCCCAGCCGGGGCAACGTCTGTTCGGTATAGAAAGCGGCGGTGTAGACTGTGGTGATGATGCAATATGATAAAATTAAAATAAAAATATTTGGAGCCGCAGCGTTTTTTTTAGCCTCTGCCAAGAGATATTTTCGAATAAAACCCAGCGTAGAAACACCTCCCCTCTAGAATAATTATATACCACTCATCCATCTTTCATCAATAATAAAAAGGTTTATGTTAATAAAACATGGTAAATTCTAAGTTCCAGTAAAGCATATTTCACGGCTGCACCCATAGAGTACGGAGGTTTGTATGAAATATGCTTTATTTATGATAACAATGCTCATTTTATCGGGCTGTGCTGTAATTGGAAAGATCGGGATTCTTACGCAGGAACAGAATGAAAGATTTTATGAAGGAATCTCCGCCGGATACAGAGGGCCAATTCATGTGCAAGTATGTATGAGCGGAGGGTTTATCACAGAAATTATTGTCATCGATTCCTCGGAAGACCGTTTTGTCGGAGGAGCCGCAATGGAAGAATTGATCGACGCGGTAATTGAATACAACAGTACAGATGTAGATACGGTTTCCGGCGCTACAATAACAAGCAAGGGCTTTCTGGAAGCAGTAAACAATGCTATAATGGAAAAATGAGTGACTGCCTTTTTTGTAAAATAATTGCCGGAGAAATCCAGAGCAAAAAAATTTATGAAGATAATGAAATGCTTGCCTTTTATGATATAAATCCCATGGCTCCGGTGCATTTTCTTGTTATTCCAAAGAAACACATTAATAACCTTTTGGAATTAAAAGAAGAAGACGCTTCGCTCATTGGCCGTTTGTTTCACAAAGCGCAGGAATTGGCAAAAAAGGAAGGATGTGAAGAAAAGGGAGGCCGCTTCGTAATAAACGCAAAAAAAGACGGCGGTCAGACTGTTGATCATCTGCATATTCATTTTCTTGGAGGCCGCACTTTAGGCTGGCCGCCCGGGTGAAGGGCAAGGCTGCGGAGCATTAAATGGCTGTTGAAAAACATATTAATTTTTTTGAGTTCCAAAAAGCGGCAGAAAAACCCGGCTGCCCCATATGCAGGATTGTAAGCGATCGGGCAAACAGGTACATAGACAACACATTATTTGAGCATATCACAAACCGCGGTTTCCGCGCACTTTACCGCGCTGCCGGAGGTTTCTGTTCATTTCACTCAAGGCATCTTGTTTCTTTCCGTGACGGTCTTGCAGTTGCAATCCTTTGCCGTGACATTCTTGAAGACCGCATTGATTCTTTCAGGAAAAAAAGTTTTTGGCGTCCAAAAGGCAGATGCCCTGTTTGTGTTGAGCGGGAAAAGATAGAACAGGAATATTTTGATTTCCTCTGCGGTTCAGACGGAAACTCAAGCGAAGAAAGAGAATTACGCGATTTTTTTGTTTTATCTGACGGTCTTTGCGCTGTGCATTACTCAGGGCTCACTTTTACTCTAAAAGGAAAAAAAAGACAGACACCTGCATGGATTGTGAATTTTCAGGAGCAAAAGTTTGAAAAACTTAAAACAAGACTGGATAAATTTATAGAACTGTCAGCTTACGGCAGACAGGAAGAGTTTTCCGCCCTGTGCGTGGCTGATCAAACTGTATGGAAAGAAGCGGCAGCCTGCCTGACAGAAAATATCGAATAATTTTTTAACTCAATTATCTGTTTCTGTTTATTCTTTCGATAACCGGGACCAAAGCCCGCAGGCGTACAACTCTTCCGCCGCCATGTTCGCTGAAGGCGCGGTAACGTTCACCGTCATCTGAAAACGGACTGTCTTTTTCGCCGGGAAACGGAGCAAAACGCTTTTGTGTCCAGTGAAGAGAAGGATCGCTTAACGAGACGCGCGGATTTGAAGGATTAAAACGAATGAATGACTCGTGAACTCCGCGTTCCGGCAGCGGCGCTTCATCTGTGCATTGCAGATAACGAATGGTTCCGTTTGTAAAATCAATTGACTGTATAATTGCCGAGTGCGCCATACCGCCGTCCGCATTCCTGAAAAGGATGATATCTGCCGGGCGGAGATTGCGGATTTCGTCATTTACCGCGATTATTTCAGAACTTCTTGAATTAAAAAACGATGTGCCTACAAAACGCGCAGGATCAGCGCCGCGCGGAACTCCAAGAACAGGGCTTAACGTCCTTCCCAGATCAATTCCGCCCTGTCTGCCGATGTAGGATAAAATGTCCCAGACAAAACCGGAACAATCCATCCCCACATGTCCTATGCAGTACAGGTAGTTGTATACATCACTTTCAAACGCGCCTCTTCCCGATGTCAGCACATAGGGGCGGTGGGGAAGCCCTCTGTAGAAAGAAGCCTTCATTCTTGCGATATCAAAAGGTTCTGTGGAGATACTCCATTTTCTTTCCGGGATGTCAAAAATATATACGCTTTCCCGTCCGCTGGACAGGGAGTTTATATATTTTGCAAAATCTTCTGAATCAAGTATATTTTCAATTATTGGCCAAAGTAATTCAGGGCTTCCCTTGCCGCCCGCGACAAAATCCCAATCGGAATCAAGAAGAATGCTGCGTTCGTGGTTTTCCGCAAACGGCAGCCTGATGTTTATTATTTTGCCGTCAATAATTCTGGTTCTGAAAAATCGTCTGTAGGCCTCTTCGATTACCCGCTCTATCCCGTTTCCCCATATCCTTGAAGGATCAGAGAAAGAGACGAGATGATCGCTTTGGGCTGAGCAAAACGGGGCGTTGGCTGATAAAAATAAAAAAAATATCAGCATCAATGGGTTTAACCATTCCCTAATCCTCAATTTATGTTCCTTGCTGCTTTATTGCTTCTCTTTCTATATCCTTAAAATATTTTACAGTTCCAACTTTCAGTTCTTCCGTCGCTTCATCATCACAAACAATAATTGCGCGCTGGTGCATCTGCAGACAGGATAATGTCCACATGTGGTTTACTCCTTCTTCTACCACAGCCTTAAGCGCGCGGGCTTTGTTTCTTCCTGTTACGATAATTACTATTTCACGGGCCGCCATTACAGTTCCAACGCCTACGGTCAATGCAGTAGCCGGTACTTTTGAAACATCGCCGTCAAAGAAGCGGGCGTTGACAGCTCTTGTTTCTTCTGTGAGCGTTTTTATTCTTGTTCGTGAAGAAAGAGAAGACCCGGGTTCGTTAAAGGCAATATGGCCGTCAGTTCCCATGCCGCCAAGGAAAAGCTCAATTCCGCCTTCGGCAGTGATTGCTTCTTCGTATAATCTGCACTCTTTTTCAAGATCAGATGCCGTCCCGTCGGGAATATGTATGTGTTTAGGATCAATATCAATATGCTTAAAAAGATTTTCCATCATAAAATAACGGTAACTTTGCTGGTGGTTTGCCGAAAGGCCGATATACTCATCCATGTTAAAAGTGCGTACATTTTTAAATGAAAGTTTTCCTTCTTTGTTCATTCTGATAAATTCTTTGTAAATAGCAAGCGGGCTTGAGCCTGTCGGAAGTCCCAGTATGAAAGGCTTATCTTTGCAGGAATTTATCCTGTCTGCAATATACCCGGCTGCCCACAAACTTGCTTTTTCATGATTTTGATGAATAACTAAACGCATTATTTTCTCCTTTTGTTGATTTATCAGGCGTTTTTGCCATTTTTCCGCCTATCATCACATAACGTATTTCAAAATTTTTGTCGAATACCGTAATATCGGCGAAACGCCCCGGTATTATAGCACCTTGATTATTATACCGCATTATTTGGGCAGGGTTCAAAGATGCCGTTTTTACAGCGTCTTCAATACTGAACCCTCCTGTGACAAGATTCTGTATTCCGCGGATCATTGTTAATCCGGAGCCGGCAATAACATCGTCAGACTTGCGGTAAAAAACGCCGTTTTTAAAATATACTTCTTCGTTATTCGCAAAAAAAGGCCCCTCTTTTTGCTCTGTTGGTTTAAGTCCGTCAGTAACAAGAACAATCCTGTCGATGGATTTATTTCGCAGCAAAAGTTTAAAAAGATCCGGATGGACATGAAAGCCATCGGCAATTATTTCGCATGACATTTCCGGGTGAATAAGAATGGCGCCTACGGCATTGGGATTACGGTGATCAAGCCTTCTCATCGCGTTAAAAAAATGGGTGGAATGTAATATTCCTTTTTGCATTCCTTCCACCATGTTATCATATTCCGCATCTGTATGCCCTGCCTGAAGAACTATTCCCTTTTTGATACAAAATAAAGCAAGCTCTCTCATGTGTTTTAACTCAGGGGCTACGGTCATGTTTACGATGTGTCCGGATGATGCTTCCCAAAGCTGTTCCATGAGATCGAGGTCAACAGGCCGTACTGTTTCCGGTCTTTGCACTCCAAGCCTTGAAGGAGAAATAAACGGGCCCTCAAGATGAAGCCCCATTATTCTTGCGCCTTCTTCTTTGCCAATACTTGATGTGATTTTTCTGATTGTTTGAAGCATCTGTTCCGGTTCACCCGGGTAGAGGGTTGGATTAAAAGCGGTTACTCCCAGCTTGGCAAGCAGTCCGGACATAGCAAGTACAGACTCGCCATCCGCATCTTCAGTTCCAAACCCGCCGATGCCGTGAATATGGGTATCAATGAATCCGGGGGCAATGCAAGCGCCTTCAACATCAATAAAACTGACATCGCTTGAGAAATTGCGCTTTTCGAAACGTTTTTGGGAAAACACGTCAGAAATGAGACCGCCTTCCGCCAGCACTGCGCAGTGCTCCATTGTTGAAAAACCTGTAAAAACAGTTCCATTGTAGAAACAGACAGAATTCATAATGATACTCTTGCTATAATCCATAACCATAAAAAACAATAAAGCGAGGACAATACACCCTCACTTTTTGCCGGAGAATACTATTCTTTTTTAAAGTTTTTGCTGCTACCGTTTTAGGACGGAAACGACCCTTTCGAGAACCTTTTTTCTATCAAGCGGTTTTACAATGTAGCTCTTGGCTCCCATTAGGAGACATTTTTTTACAACATCTTCCTTGCCCAAAGCGCTGACCATTATTATATTTGCAGTTTTGTCAAACTCAAGGATTTTTTCCAACGCGGAAACACCATCCATTACCGGCATTGTAATGTCCAGTGTAACCAGATCAACATTTGGATGCAGGGCTTTATATTTTTCCAACCCCTGAGCCCCATCGGCAGCAGTATCCGCTACTTCAAAACCCTCAGATGTGAAAATCTGTCCAAGCTGTTTTGCTATAAACATTGAGTCATCAACGACAAGAACCCGGTATGGTACACCCTCAGGTTTTATCCCTTCAGCGGCTTTTTCATTGATATTGGGCATATCACTCTTTGCAATCATGCGGTGCGCTCCTCTGTATTCAGTATATGGTATAATTAAAAAGAAGTCAAGCAAAGCAAGAGCCAATATGGCCATTATTTTTGGAGGCGAATGTGTGAGTAAATCGTTAATATTGGCGCCTATGGCGGAGTTAAGCCATAGAGCTTTAAGAGAGTTGATAGAAGAATTTGGCGGTTGTGACAGCTATTTTTCCGAAATGATAAGCGCAGCGGCTCTTATTGCCGGCGGCCCTCTTGAAAAATGGTATATTGATGCCGGTCCAAAACCGGAAAAACTTGTATATCAGGTAGTTGGTTCTGATTCCGGGCAAATTTCACGGGCGGCCGCTATTTTGGACAGAATGGAATGTGCCGGAATTGATATCAATATGGGTTGCAGCGCCCCGATGATCCGGAAGACCGGAGCCGGAGCCGCCTGGATGTCTTCCATTGATCGTGCCGGAGAATTGATTGCCTGTGTCAGGCCGGTTGTCAAGCGTCGCCTCAGCGTAAAACTGCGAATCGGCTACAAGGACGACTTTGAGTATTTGGTGCGATTTTGCCGTCGTTTGGAAGCCGAAGGGACAGAGCTGATTACTCTGCACCCGCGAACAGTCATGGAAAAGTTCAAACGGCTTGCCCGCTGGGAGTATGTTGGCTGTTTGAAGAAGGAGCTGAAAATCCCCGTGGTTGGAAATGGGGACATAGCTTGCGCAGATGAGCTTGCCGGCCGGGCTGCAAGTTGTCTTTACGATGCGGTAATGGTGGGACGGGGCGCTGTTC
>JAIRUY010000046.1 GCA_031254175.1 Treponema sp. | reverse complement strand
TTTTTAAAACAAATGGCATAATGCGCGCAAAACCTGGCGCAGATTTCACAGCCGATACAGGCTTTTTCGTCTACCTTCGGTTTACTGTCATTATGCATTACCATTTTACCGGCCCTGCTGCCCGATCCCATGCCCAAATTTTTTAACGCGCCGCCAAACCCTGTTCCTTCATGTCCTTTAAAATGATTTAACGAAATAACAATATCTGCATCCATTATGGCTCTTCCGATATAGGCGTTTTTGCAATAAATCCCGCCATTAACCGGCACCTTTACATCATCATTGCCGCGTATACCGTCGGCGATAATATTCTGGCAGCCGGTTGACAGAGGGTTATAGCCGTTTTCAGCGGCAGCATCAAGATGATTTAACCCATGATTACGCCGTCCCACATACAAGGTATTGCAATCGGTTAAAAAGGGCATTCCGCCCAGCGATTTAACTCTGTCAACTACAACCTTTGCGAAATTAGGACGAAGAAAAGCCAAATTTCCGGGTTCGCCAAAATGAATTTTTAGCGCAACAAATTTTTGCTTAAAATCAATGCTGTCCATACCGGCTTTCTGTATTAGTCTATCCATCTTAACCAAAAGACTTTCGGCCAGCTTTGTCCTCATATTGGTAAAATAAATTTTTGACACGCTCATTTAAACCTCGATAAAGTCATATTAAGAGGCATCAAAGCCTGATGTCAAGACAGACACGGGCAGCTCTTAGTCTCACAATCCGGAGCTGACAAGGGGAGAGAATCTCAAGAAATGGCACCACAGTTTTTTTTGTTAAAAATAAAACATTTCAAAATATACAAGCAATAAATAATTACCGCCGCTCCTGCAATAACGGCGTATATAATAAAAAGTGATTTGAATCCGGACGCTTCAATAATAGCGCCTCCCGCTACAATGCCGAAAAGCGAAGGGAGTCCTGAACCGGTGATCATATATACCGACATGCCTCTTCCGCGTTTTTCAACAGGAAACACACTGGAAATAAAATGTATCGCTGCCGGATGATAAAGTCCAAAACATACAGAATGAAGCAAAGACGAGATAATAATCCAGCCCTTAAAGGGAAGAAATGCCAAAATCAAAAGCCGCAGGCAAACTCCCGCCGCAGATAAAGCCAGCAGCGAAAGAGCGCCGAAGCGGAGAATTAAAGCTCTGGATAAAAACATAAACGGAACTTCTGCCATTGCAGCAATGGCAAACACAAGACCGACTGCGTCCCAATGAACAACTTCAATCAGATAAAGAGAAATGTAGGAATAGACTGCTGTTATGGCAAAACGGCTTAAAAGAATAATCGAAAACCCGCAAAAAACATAGAATAAAGAGACAGGGACAGTTTTTTCTTTTGGCTTTTCTTCAGTCTGGATTACTGTGGAAGTTTTCAGGAAGGCTCCCGGAGTAATAAAAATAGGAATAAAAGATAAATTAATAAGCAGAAAAGACCATAAACCGATACTCCAGGCATTGTCTGGTTTCATAAAAGGAGTCCAATGGAAAAACAGAGTCATAAAAATAAAAGCAATAGATCCCCAAACTCTTATCCTGCCATAATTACCGGAAGGGCCGATTTGAATTGTGGTTACCGCATCGACAAGAGAAACAATGGCACGAAGACCAAAAGTCAACAGAAACAGAAAAACAGCGCTGAGCAAAGGATTAACCCAAAAAATCAGCGGAAAAACAACAAGCGCGGGAACAACAAATGATACAATCAAGGCGGGGCGGTAGTTCCCTGTTTTATCTGCCCAAAACCCAAAAACAAACGGACCTGCAATACCTGCCACTTCACAGACACCTAACAATATTCCCACCCAAAAGGAGCTATACCCCAAATCCCGGATGAGAACTGCAATGTAGGGAGTAACAATTGCATAAAACATAAAGGAAAACACATAAAAAGAGACAAATCTGTTTTCTATTCGCATATAGTTTTACAAATCAAAATATGTTTCAAACTCAAACGGATGAGGAAGTTGTTTGTAACGTAATGATTCTCTCCTTTTATTTTCGATCCATATTTCAATCAAACGTTTTGGGAACACATTGCCCTGCATTAAAAAGCTGTTGTCTTCAGCCAAAGCATTAAGCGCTTCATCAAGGCTTTGCGGCAAGAATTTGATTCTGGCTTTTTCCCTCTTTGTCAGATTGTAAAGATTAAAATCATAGGGACCGAATTTTTCTTTTTTTGGATCAATTTTGTTTTTTATTCCGTCAATGCCAGCCATTAAAATCGCCGAATAGGCATAATATGGATTACAGGTGCCGTCCGGACTTCTTAACTCAAATCTTTTTTTGTCAGGATCTTTTGCATAAGCAGGGATGCGGATGACAGAACTCCGGTTAGAAGTTGCGTATCCTATTGTAACCGGCGCTTCATATCCGGGAACAAGTCTTTTGTAAGAATTGGTGCTTGGATTGGTGAAACCGCATAAGGCGCGAATGTGTGTAAGAATTCCTCCGATAAAATACAGCGCCGTTTCACTGAGCTGCGAATAACCGTTTGCATCATAGAATAAAGGCTTGCCTCCCTTGAAAAGATGCATGTGCACATGGAGTCCGTTTCCGGCTTCCCCGAAAATCGGCTTTGGCATAAAAGTTACTGTCTTGTTTTCGGCAATCGCCGCGTTTTTTAAAATAT
>JAIRUY010000214.1 GCA_031254175.1 Treponema sp. | reverse complement strand
CGCAAATATTAAGAACACTGCCCAAGTTCTACCCTATTCAGGTTTTTGGCGGCTGCCCGCAAAAATGCGCCATCTGCCCTTATCCTTTATATACAGATTCGTCAGGCCGCAGGGATTATATGGATGCGGATAAATTTGAACAGCTCATTGATAAAATTGCCGCTTTTTCAGGAGACGCAGTTATTGATCTTTCGCTTTGGGGAGAATTAAGCCTTCATCCCAAAAAAATGAAATTAATCGAAGCTGTCCTTTCCAGAGACAACCTTTCACTTGTGATCGAAACTTCCGGTCTTGGATGGAAAACCGAAGAACTTGAAAAATGCGCCGAACTTTCAAATAACGCAAAAGGGATAAAAAAGCCGGTTGCGCCTCTTTCGTGGATTGTGTCTCTGGATACGGCAAATCCGCAGCGTTACGCAGAAATCAGGGGCACAGGTTTTGCCGAGGCGGAAACCTGCGCCAAAAAACTTTTATCCCTGTTCCCGAAAGACTGTTATGTGCAAGCGGTAAGACTGGCTTCAGAAGAAGATGATACTGAAAAGTTTTACCGTTACTGGAAAGAACACGCTCCCAACGGAGAGAAAAATATCATTATTCAAAAATACGATTGTTTTTGCGGCCAGCTTGAAAAAAAGCAGGCTTCCGACATATCGCCCGTTATCCGCGAGCCCTGCTGGCATATAATGAGAGATATGCCGGTATTGCTTGACGGTACAGTCCCTCTTTGCAGGGAAGAACTTGTCCTTTTAAAGGAAACAGACAAAAAAAACGGCCGCGTTTTGGGTAATGTATTTACCGGTTCTCTGGAAGACATCTGGCAGAACGGAGATAAGTATTACATCGAACAATGTAAAAAGAATTATGCGCAGAAGTGCGCGGACTGCGATGAATACTATACCTACAATTTTTAATGAAAAAATAACGCCTTACACAGCGGTAGGCGGAAAAGAGCGCATTGCTTCTACAGGTATTTCCGCTGTTATTCTTAACCGTTCAGGACTGCCCCGCAGATCGTTTTTTCAGGAACTTGAAAAAACAGGATTTGACAATGTAATTTCCATAGAGTCCGCAGCTCCTCATTATGACATTGAAGAATTGGCAGGACGTTTTCCGTTTGTCCGTTTTATACTTCCGGAAAGGGAAATAAATCTCGGCGAACAAATCAACCTTGCCGCCGCGGAAATTGAAAGCCCGCTTTTTTTTGTTCTGCGCAGCGACATGAAAATAATTGCCGGCGGAACCGCAAGGCGGATGGCGGAAAGGTTAAGTGTCAGTTTTAAAGAAGGCGCCGAAAAAGATGAACAAAAGGGGAATTTTTTAAGACTATGCACCGTTCCCGCGATAATGAATTCCAATTATGAAATACTGCCGACTTTATCCGCTCCAATGACCCGGAACAAAAAAATGCGGACAGCTTTTTTTGAACCTCAAAATGAAGATGATTTAAGCCTTTATCCTTTTGACGGAATTGGCATATACGACCGTCAGCGTTTTATTCAAATCGGCGGGTTTGATTCAACCCTTAAAAAAAACCATTGGCAGCTTATGGATTTCGGTTTCCGCTCATTTCTGTGGGGAGAAGAGATCGCGTTAAACTTTCATTATAAAGTCTCTTATGAAACAGAAATGCCAAGTGAAGATTCTACACCCGAAGAAAGTTACTGGCGGTTTTATCTGAAAAATATGGCTCCTGTATTCCGAAGGGACTACGCCTATCTGCCGTTTTACAGGTTTCCGTTTTTCTTCAGAAAATCCGGTAAAGACATTTTTTCCGCATGGGAAGAATTTAAAAAAGTGAGAAAATGGGTTAAAATAAATAAATTCAGATGGAAATTTGATATCCGTGGTATACTTTGTTTATGGGAAAAAAAACAGGAAACGGGAGGATGAAATGACTGCTATAATATTACAGGCACGCATTGATTCAACGAGGCTTCCCGGAAAAGCTCTCCTTCTTCTTGACGGAAAACCTCTTTTGCTGCGGGTTATGGAAGCTCTGAACCATGTTCCGGCAGATTTAAGAATACTTGCATGTCCTGATGATTCTCAAAGTTCCTTTGCTCCGCTTGCCAAAGAAGCTGGTTATAAACTGTTTACAGGTCCAAAAGAAGATGTTCTTGAACGTTACTGTCAGGCTATCAGACGTTTTTCAATAAAGCGCATAATAAGGGCAACCGGCGATAATCCCTTTGTTTTTGCCGATGCCGCCACGGCAATCAATGCGGAAGCAATTGCCCTTAAAGCGGATTATTCCAGTTACAGCGGAATGCCTGTAGGCGCAGGAGTCGAATCGATACTTGCTTCCGCTCTGGGGCATATTAAAACGCCCACGGCCTTCGATCAGGAACATGTTTGCCCCTATTTGTACACTCATCCTGATTTTTTTCATCTTCACCGTCCCCTTGCTCCTGTACGATGGCAGGGGCCGAATATCCGCCTTACTGTTGATACTCAGGAAGATTTTAACCGTGCGGAAAAACTTTACGCCGTTTTAGAAAATGAGCCTTTACGTTATCACGGGCCTGCGATAATTGCCGCGTACATTTCTCTTTTTGGTTCTATACCGGATCCTTTTTCCAAAAAACACAAGGCAGCACGTTGAAACAACGGCTCCGCGCCTCAAAAAAGATTATATTTGTTCCTGCGTTTAAACCGGGGCTTGGCGGAGGCCACCTTTCACGGTGTATGAAGTTAACCGGCGAATTACGCGCCATGGGAAGGGAAGCGCATCTTTTCGTGCCGGAAGAAGCGGCCGGCTTGGACAGCCTTTTTTGCCTGACAAACTTTAATCCTTCATGGCGGATTACGGACGCTGATTTGCCGCATATTGGCGATATTGAATTTATCGTTTTGGACTGCTTTCAAACACCGCCGGATGAACTTTCACGCTGGAAAAAAATGGCGCCTGTTATCGGCATTGACGAAGGCGGCAACTGCTGGGACAGTTATGACTTTCTCATTGATATTCTTCCCGGCATAAACAAAAAAAATGCGAATATTTCCGGTCCTTCACTTTTGCCTTTGCCTGCAAAAAGAAAAAAAAACGGAGCCGCTGAGGAAATGCCGGATCAAGCGCCCACGAATACAAAAATACTGATCACTTTTGGCCACGAAGATCGGGCAGGGCTTGGAATTGCGATTGCTAAAGCCCTGTCAGAAAAAAATGACGGCAGGATGGAAATTACATTACTAAAAGGCGCATTGGAACCCTCAACTCTGGCTTCAGGAGCAACGAAGGAAAAAGAAAAAATGACGAATATTCGTATTCTGGAATCTATTCCAAATCTTGCTTCCCGGCTTAACGAATACGACATTGTTATTACACACTACGGCAACACGGCATTTGAAGCGCTTTACTCGGGGACTTCTGTTCTTTTGGCAAATCCAACTGTGTATCATAAAAAACTGGCAAAGGCGGCCGGGTTTATAATGATTGATTCCAAGTCTCTGCACCGCTGTGCGAGGTCCTTCAACAGCCTGCACAGACAAAAATCTTTGGTGGGACACTGCAAAAAACTTGCCGAAAAACACGGGCTGGACAGAGAAAGAACAAACCTGTCAGAACTTTTAAACAGCCTTTCTTTACAGGTTAACCGGCATTGTCCTGTTTGCAAAGAAGAAACAGGCAGAAGTAGCATTTCCCGCTTAAAAGACAGAACATATTACCGCTGCAATAAATGCGGTATTATTTATATGAGCAGGGCCGGTGCGCCCGTTGAATATGAGCGTGAATATTTTTTTGAATTCTACAAACGTCAATACGGAAAAACCTATATCGAAGACTTCCCTAATTTAACTAAAATGGCAAAACGCAGACTTTC
>JAIRUY010000069.1 GCA_031254175.1 Treponema sp. | reverse complement strand
AGGGGATGGCATGAACCGAACTGCAGTATATCATCTTCATTTTGTGTTTTCTGCAAACTTCTGCTACATTTACGGTTCCGGCAACATTAACGCGCTGCATCCCTGCACGATTGTGCGTACCGATGTCAATGATCCCCGCAAGGTGAATAACCATATCAAAACCGGAAGCCTCACGCTCCAATGCGTCCGGGTCGCAAATATCTGCGTATCGCACATCAGAGTATTGGCTAACAAAACTACTATCTTCACCGGGCAATACGAGCGATGTTACCGGGTATTTCGCGTCATAAAGCGCTTTAACCAGCACCGTACCAAGATATCCTGTCGCGCCTGTCACCAAACATTTTAATTTTTGTGTTTCCATAGTTATTCATTATATTTAAAATTTGATACATTCGTTCTTCTTCGATTGGACTTTTTTATAATATTGCCTTTTTTTTTCCAATTGTTTAAACGAAAGCCGTAAAAATTGTTATTCAGTTTTGTTTTTATTTGTATATTTATACTAGAAAAAGCCATTTCCAAAAACAATGGTTTAAAGGTTTACAGTTTTGGAAAGCCTTCGAAAGATTTGTTTGTTTTGTATTAGAGGGAGTCAAAATGAAGAGAAACCGGCAATTTTTTATGAGATTTTTCACATCCCATGACCTGCCGTTTGGCGAACGAATCTTTAATTTTGTTTGCTTTTTGGGCGCATTGGCTGCAATGGCTGCGCTGATTGCACAAATTGCCGAAGATATGCCGGTTGCCAACATTTTAACAATGGTTTTAATGTTTATTGCTATTATTTTTGTGTTTTTCCTGTCAGAAAAACGCTCAGGAAGCGTATCAAGCGTAACGGTAATTGCAGTATTCGGCCTTACTATTGTGTTTTGGCCAATTGTTTTTTTTACCAATGGCGGATCGACTTCCGGTATGGCTGCGTATTTTTCCATGGCGCTCATACTTCATTTTCTGCTGCTTAAAGGAAAAACACGAATCTTTGGGCTCATATTAACTTCTGTAGTCACAATTTTATGCTATGTATCAGCTCTTTTTTGGGACTGGAATATTATTCCGGGTTTTATTGACGATATGCAGTCCATATTTGTAACCGGATTATTTATCGGCGCCGTTATTGTTTTTCAAAACAGGGTATACATGAAAGAAAAAGAAAAGGCAGAGACTGCCCGTAAAGAACGAACAGAAGCGCTGGAAGAGGCGGCGCAAGCCGGCAGAGCGAAGGGTGATTTCCTTTCGAAAATGTTACACGAAATACGTGCTCCCATGAATACAATCACCGGGATGACACTTATTGGCAAATCTTCGCAAACTGCGGAAAAAAAGGACTTCGCTTTCGATAAAATAGAAGACGCTTCAAATCATCTGTTAGGTGTAATTAGCGATATTCTTGATATGTCAAAGATAGAAGCAAACAAACTGGAGTTATCACTTGTAAACTTTGAATTTGGAACTATGCTGCAAAAGGTTGTCAACGCAATTAATTTCAAGGTAAATAAACGCAGGCAGAATTTTTATGTCAACGTTGACAGTAATATTCCGCGTATGTTAGTCGGCGATGACCAGCGGCTGGCGCAGGTAATAACCAATTTCATGTCAAACGCCGTAAAATTTACGCCAGAAGAAGGTACTATTCACCTTGATGCTCGCCTGCTGAAAGAGGAATACGGCAAGTGCCGCCTGCTTGTCAGCGTTACGGATACCGGTATAGGAATTTCCGATGAGCAAAAAACACACCTGTTCCGTTCATTTGAACAGGCCGAAGCCGGCACATCGCGCAAATACGGAGGTGCGGGATTTGGCCTTGCCATTTCCAAAAGCATCATAGAGATGATGGACGGAGAGGTATGGGTGGAATCGGAACTGGGACACGGTTCAAAATTTTCTTTTACTGTTGTTTTACAGCACAGTTCGGAAGAAGTAGAACGCCCATTATTAAACGGAAACATCGACCGGAGCGCTATCCGCATCTTTGCTGCGGATGAGGATCCCCAGATACGTCAATTTTTTGCAGATCTATGCGCAAAACTTGGCATTTTCTGCACAGTTGCTTCGTCATGCGAAGAGGCCGAAAAACTTCTGGCGCAAGATTATAAATACAGCGTCTTTTTTATTGACTGGAAACTATCAGGCAGCTTTCACCGGACAAAAAAGGCGTTGCATCATAGATGTGCGGTTCCCCTCTGCATGAACGGAACAGAGCTTGCACGGTATATAAGCACAATAACGAGTTCTGTCGCCATGATGTTTTCTTTAGCCGACTGGAACGTTATTGAAAATGAAGCGCATTCTGCCGGCGTAGACAAATTCCTGCAAAAGCCTCTGTTTCCGTCAGCAATTGTCGACATCATCAACCAATGCCTCGGCGTCAATTGTGCAGCAGAACAGGAAAAAACAGATAAAGAAGCTGACGACTTTAGTAATTACACAATTTTAATTGCAGAAGACGCGGAGGTAAACCGCGAAATCATGCTTGCGCTGCTGGAACCAACCAATCTCACTGTAGATTGTGCCGAAAACGGAACACAGGCGTTAAAAATGTTTACGGACTCGCCGGACAGGTATGCAATGATTTTTATGGATGTGCAGATGCCGCAAATGGACGGCTATGAAACCACAAGATATATACGCGCATTTGAGGCGGAACATTGCTACGATAGGGATTCGTGCCGGCACATTCCTATTGTAGCAATGACAGCGAATGTATTCCACGAAGACATAGAGCGCTGCATTGAAGCCGGAATGAATGCCCATATCGGCAAACCGCTGGTTTATGATGAGTTATTGTGCAAGCTGCGTACTTATTTAACGCCGGAGTCTTTTCCGGCAAGAGATTCCGCAGCAAGAAAGACGGCTGTCATTTCTTCATAGAGTTTAATGAGTTTTTCTTTAAATGCCGGAAATTCTTTTTGACAGAAATCAAAATCTTCATTTCGTGCCGATGTTTCAAACTTTGCGGCCGTTTTGGATAATTCTATTATGCCGGCCTGGGCGAGCGAAGATTTCAATGTATGAACGGAAATTTCAAAACTCTTTATATTTCCATCGGCCAGAAAACCGGACATGATTTCACAGTTAGATTTAAGTTTTTTGACAGTATACCTGACAGTATCGATATATATTTCCGTTATGCCGGAAAAGCGGTTCAAGGCAAGATCAACGTTGACGCCGTCAATTTTTTTAAGCGCTCCCAAAAGGAAATCGAATCCGGAGGAGGCGGAGTTTTCATCATGAAACACTTCGTCTTCCATACTATTGGATTTGTTTTTTAATTCTGGCAAGCACATTCGCTGCATTGAATGGTTTTACGATGAAATCAACCGCTCCGATGTCCATAGCCCTTTTTACAAACTCTTGCTGTGACAAGCCGGTCAGAAAAATAACGGGAGCGTTGTGCCCTGCCTCTTTTATTTTCTTTGCAAGTTCATACCCGTCCATTTTGGGCATCATAATATCCAAAACAAACAATTTAGCCGTATGGGTATGCAGGAAATTCAATGCATGCTGGCCGGAAGTTACACAGGCTACCTTGTATTTCGATCCTCTTAATATTGATTTAAAGGAGCGCAGGAAAACCGGCGCGTCATCAACAGCCAGTATGTCTACCATTTCCAGATTAGTCATATTTAATGCGCTGTTTTTATTGTCAGCCGATGCAGTCGTTTTATACTGTGCCATCAGAATGTCGATAGACAGCGTAAACAGCGACGATAATAAATCTGTCATATCTATATCGAAACCAGAGGGATTTATTCTTCCAAGCTTGAATAAATATTTTTGTACCTCATCCGCCAGTTTTTGGGCATGAATATCTGTCAGCATATCACGGATAACTACCATGACTTTTGATAAAGATTCTGTGTCTTTTGCTTCCATAGCGCTGTCCATAGCGCTGTCCAGTTTATTGTAATGGTTAACAAATTTTTCCAGCGACTGGTTGTATTGCCTTAAATCAATTTCTTCAATTATTCCGGAAATCTCCAATTCAGGTATTTCCAGCAGCTGTTCTTTGGAAATCATTTTTCCTCCACATTGATTATAGCATACGGCACAGCTTTTTGAGGGATTATATGAATCCTTTTTTGTAACAAAATTTCCCTTTTATATTGTATTATTTGTACTATGAAAAATATGCTTTTAACATTACAAACGGCGGTATCAAAAACCGCACCTGTGGCAAATCCGCCGCAATTTGTTGTTTTGGGAAGCGATGACAACACAAAAGCAAAAGGGATTGAGTGGATGTCGAATGTTATTAGCAGCGGCAGAAACAAAGACGGCAGCAGAATGTATATGTCGTTTTATATGAATACCGATCAAGGCTGCGCAATTTGGGACATAAAAAACGATCTGGTAGACGCAGCGTACAATGCGTATAAAGCAGGACATGAAATCGGGAATCACACATCGACGCACTTGTACATTGTTGCATTCGGAGAAATTGATGAGTACGGCGCCGATACCGGCAGGCGCGCCGATTATCCGGCTATCAAAGCCGAAATACAAAGAGCAGAAAATGTTCTCATTGCGTCCGGAATCCCCAAAGAACACATAGTCGGGTTTCGTACGCCGTATTTAAGGTATTCAAATTCTACTTTTCGTGCCGTTAAAGAATTTGGTTTTTTATATGACTGTTCAGTATGCGCGGCGTACGATAATGCCGCCGGAGATAATTATTTCCCGTATACGCTGGACGGAACGCCGGATGAAAACGGAAATTACGCTCCCGATAATTCAGCAGGCAGAAATCCGTACGGGAAAACAACTGTTATTCGCAAGCATGAGGGGCTTTGGGAATTGCCCTGCGCAAGAATTAAAATAGCGCCGGAAGATATTGCCTATGCAGAGAAAAATTTGAAACAAAAATACGGCGGCGGTTACAAATTTGACGGATACATAACGGGACTTGACTGGGATTTGTGGGCTGACGCAAAGATGGATTCCAGCCAAACTGTCCGTTCGCTGATGCATACGCTTAAAGAAAGTTTAAAAGGAAACCGCGCGCCGTTTACAGTGGGAGTACATTCTCCGTTTTATGTTGAGCCGAAAAATTCTGATTTTCCGAATATTACGCAGGAGCAAAGACGCTGGGCGTTTGAAGAATTTGTAAGACAGGCAAGCCGGCTTGATGACGTTTTTTTTGTTTCTGCCGATATGGTAATTAGATGGATGCAAAATCCCGTTTCAGCGGCGGAGTTTAATCCTGAAAACTACAGGCGCGCCCCTTATCCGCGCAAAACAGCTCCGTCAAAAATACGTTTGTCCAACAACAGTGTCGACGAAGGCGTTTTGGAAATAGGAGAATTAACCGCAGTTAATCTGAACCTTGCAGTTACACACACATTTTCTGTAGTTGAAGGCTGCGATGTTTTCGGAATAACCGGCAATAAACTTAAATTCAAATCGGCGCAAAATCCGAATATGAACGGATATGATGTTTGCGTCAAAGCGCAGGCAGACGAAAACACAGGCTCAGTCGAACAGAGATTCAAAATTTGGGTTGACAGAGTTTTTAATACCGATGTTGAACTTGTTAATACGGGCGATTGGACTGATGAAAAAGATAATATAGGTTCAAGCCTTGCCATTGCCAGTCATAGCCCGCTTAAAGCATCGTTAAAACTTGCCGCCGTTCAAAATAACAAAGACGGCAGCGTGTCTACTCCCTTTGTAAGCACAGGTAAAACTTATGAATACGCTTTATCAGGACTTAAAAATATAGAAGTAGTTTATACTTGTGACAGGGAAGCGGGTCTTAACATCAGTTTTGGCAAAAGAAATATGCAGGACAACACCGCGAAATTCAGTTTTGTATTTTCCGCATTGCTTCCTGCTTCAGCAAAAGAAAAAAGCGTGATTCTTACACCAGATATGTTTGAAATGATTTATTCTCAAGCTGCCGATGAAGCAGACATATTGAAAATTCCCGGTTCGCTGAAAGACGCTTTATGGCTGAAAGGGCTTACAGTTTCATTCGCCGGAATTGACGAAAACAAAACGACAAATATTGAAGTGTTTTCGCTTAAATTAAGAGGTGTCCCCGGCAATCCAAATACACCGGAAAAAAATCAATAGCATTTTAGGAGTTTAACGAAAATGCGTGAGTTAAAAGCGGCTGTAATCGGCGCCGGCAGTACATATACTCCGGAACTAATCGAAGGTTTTATAGCCAGAAAGGACAGCCTTAATTTTCAAAACATTTATCTCATGGACATCATCAAAGAAAAGCTTGAAGTAACCGGCGGTCTTGCGGAAAGAATGCTTGTCTCAAAAGGATTTAAGGGCAAGGTTGTATTGACTCATGATTTGGACGAAGCCCTCGCGGAAGCGGATTATGTTTTTGCGCAAATAAGAGTGGGCGGAATGGAAGCCCGCATCCGGGATGAGAAAATTCCGCTTAAACATGGACTTTTGGGACAGGAAACAACAGGCGCCGGCGGTTTCATGAATGCGCTCAGAACGGTGCCCGTTATGCTTGATATTGCGCGGCGCATGGAAAAACTCAGTCCCGATGCATGGCTTATCAATTTTTCAAATCCGTCCGGCATTGTCTCGGAAGCTTTGCTGAATCATACAAAAGTTAAAATGATTGGCCTTTGCAACTGTTTTATCAATATGCATGCCGAAATTGCAAAAATTACCGGCACAACTGATTTTGATTACGATTATATTGGATTAAACCATCTTAGCTGGGTTACGTCTGTCAGATCCGGCGGAAAGGAACTGTTGTCTGCTCTGGGAAAAGCGGCCGGTACAAAAATGAAAAACATTCCCGATGTAAAATACGATGATGAATTATTGGCAGCTCTTCCCGCTATCCCGTCTTCTTATTTGAGCTACTTCTATTTGCGTGATGAGCAGCTTCAAAAATGCCTAGAGGCGGAAAAAACCAGAGGGGAAGTCTGCGTTGAACTGGAAGACTCTCTTATAGAAAAATATAAAAACCAGGCGCTTAATGACAAACCGGAAGAACTTGCTTCCCGGGGCGGTTCGCTTTATTCGACAGCCGCAGTATCTGTTGTGGATGCAATCGAAAACGATAAAAATGAGTACCATGTGGTGAATGTAAAAAATTCCGGGGTTCTTTCTTTTTTGGAAGACAACGATGTAGCGGAGCTTAAATGCCTTGTAAACCGCAAAGGCGCGGTGCCTGCGGCAGTTAAAAAACCGGATAGCTTCTATATAAGCGGTCTTATGCAGGCAGTAAAGGCTTACGAAAAACTTACTGTCAGGGCTGCCATAAACGGCAGCAGAGCGGATGCGCTGGCGGCGCTTATGGTTCATCCCCTGATTGGAGATTATCACAAGGCAAAAGCCGTGCTTGATGAGATGATAGCGGCAAATCTTGAGTATCTGCCGGAGTTTGCATGAAAGAATATGTTATTGGCGTTGATATAGGATCAACAAAAAGCCATCTTGCGCTTTTTGACACAGACGGTACTTTAGTTGACTTTGGTCATTGGGGACCCCTTAACTATGAATTATTGCCGGGTTTATATGCACAGCTGGAAGACGAGCTGGGGCAATTTGTTAACGGTATAATTTCCAAAAACAGAGTAACTATGAAACAGATTTCATACTCCGTACTTGGAGTTGGCGGCGTTGATACAAAAAGGCAGCACAGTAATATTTCGAATATATTAAAAAAACTTGGCTTTGAAAGATTTACGCTTGTAAACGATGCCTTTTTGGGCATCCCTGCCGGAAGCAAAACGGGAACAGGAATCTGCGCGATAAACGGCTCGGGCTGTACCTTGGCAGGAATTAACAAAAAAGGCGATATGCTGCAAATAGGCGGTCTGGGCAATCCAACCGGAGACAAGGGCGGAGGAGATTATATGGGCGTACGTCTGGTCTCCGCCGTATATTCAGAGCTTTTCAGGAAGGGCGAGCCTACGCTCATGACTTCTTTCCTGTTTGAACATCTGGGTATTTCAAGCAAATATGATTTTATAGAAAAAATACATGAAAAAACAGAAAATGGCACTTTCAGCACTCGTACTTGCGGGCGGCTGGTGTTCGAGGCTGTAAAACAAAACGACAGCGTTGCAGCCGGTATACTGCACGAAATGGCCGCCAGCTATGCAAACGGTATTTCATGCATGATAGAAGAATTGAAGTTCCTGCCGGAAGATGAACTCAACATTATTTTCGCAGGTTCAGTTTTTGTAAAAGGGGAACATCCGCTTTTGGTTGACACAATAAAAAACTCCATTTTTAAAGAATATAAGACATATAATATTAATTTTAACCTGCTCAATGTTCCTAATGTTGCCGGTGCAGTAATTTGGGCATTAAATTTGCTTTCTGAAAAAGGCGGTTATTTTCATAAAATTAATGACCAGTTTTCGGTATAAAAAAAGGCATCAAACCGAAGGTTCGTGAGGCGGCGGAACCATGGGGTAGACCAGGGCAATCTGGCGAAAGAACTCAGGGTACTTGACAAAAAAAAAAAAAAAGTGTAAACTTGCATCATAATCACTTTTTAGGAGGAAATTGATTAAGAAAACTATCTTTGCGGTAACCATCATTGTGGTAATTTCAATGTTGGCAATGCCTGTTTTTGCCGGGGGCGGGGGTCAGAGGCCTGCCGCTGGCACAATCAGGGCGGATGTGTTCTGGTATGACTACGCAGACACATTCCTGGCCAGC
>JAIRUY010000068.1 GCA_031254175.1 Treponema sp. | reverse complement strand
CAGAAGGCGAAACACGCGCATATACGGAATAGTATTCGATGCTGTCAAAGAAATCTTCATCAGAAAGTTTTGACAGATCTTCGCCTGTAATGATACCTTCCTTTGCGGCAATGATACCCAGTTCTCTTGCAATGGCGGCTGCGGTTACGGCATGGTCTCCGGTAATCATGATTGTACGGACACCTGCTTTTTTTGCGCGGGCAATTGCGGCAGCCGCTTCCGGCCGCGGAGGATCTATCAGCCCTATAAAGCCCTGGAATTCCAGATCTGTTTCCAACTGTTCCAGTTCTTCTTTCGCCGGCAGCAAATCTACTTCTTTGGAAGCAAGCGTAATTACGCGCAACGCATCCTCTGCGAATGCATTGTGAACATCATCCAGATTTTTCAAATAGTTTAGATTTTCTTTGTTTTTCAGGGGAATTTTATCAAAAGCGCCCTTGGTTAATACCAGAAAACGGCCATCATGTTTTTTCAGAATGGTTGTCATCATTTTTCTTGCCGACGAGAACGGGATTTCAGCAACTTTTTCATACTCTTTGTTTAATTCGTTTCTGCTTAATCCCTTATCAATAGAAAGACGCATGATGGCGGACTCGGTCGGATCGCCGACTATCTTTTCGCTGCCATCGGCGGATTTTTCAAGCGTAACATTGCTTGCCAAAAGATATCTTTTAATAAGCTCAATGTGTTCATTTGTGCTGGCTTCTTCTTCACTGACGGGCATTCCGCCGTAAGCCCAAACCCTCTTTATGGTCATTTTATTCTGCGTTAACGTACCGGTTTTGTCCGAACAAATTACGGAAGTGCTTCCTAAAGTTTCAACTGCCTGCAGTTTCCGGATAAGAGCGTTTTTGCTGACCATTTTTTTTACGCCATGCGTGAGCATGAGAGTCACGATAAGCGCCAAAGTTTCGGGGACTGCCGCAACCGCAAGAGTTACTGCCAGCATGACCAAGAGCCAAACATCCAGCTGCTGAACAAGGCCAATCATGAATATAGTGAACGCCGCAACAATCGCAATTGTGCTGATTAATTTGCCGAGTTTATCAAGCCTGATCTGCAGCGGCGTCTTATTCTTCTTGGTGTAATTAAGATAACCGGCAATTTTGCCAATCTGGGTATTCATCCCTGTCGAGATGACAACTGCTTTTGCATGTCCGCTTACAACAAGACAGCCGGAAAAAACCATATTTATCCTGTCTCCAAGCGGAGCGTTTTCCTTGGTCAGGGCAGCCGTGCTTTTTTCAGACGGTTCGCTTTCGCCGGTAAGAGATGCCTCATCTACCTCAAAACTGTCGCACTCCAGAATACGCGCATCCGCCGGCACGAGATCGCCTGTCTTTAATACAATAATATCACCGGGGACAACAAGAGCCGTGTCAATTTCCTGCTTAACGCCGTTTCTTAACACAAAGCAATTTGGGCTGTTTAAGACAGAAAGGGCTTCGAGAGCTTTTTCAGCGCCGCGTTCCTGCGTAACAGCCAATATTACGTTCATTATAACAATGGAAATAATTACGATTGATTCAATAAACCCATGCCCGTCCTTGAGCGCAAGCACAAATGAAAGAACAGCCGCCAGAAGCAAAATGATTGCCGCAACATCCTTTAACTGCCGGATAATTTGTGAGAAAAGGCTTTCTTTCTTTTTTTCTGTAAATTTATTCAGACCGAATTGCGCTTGTCTTTTTTCGGCTTCTTCCGCAGACAGACCGTTCTGAGCATTGGAATTTTGCTCTTTTAACACAGCTTCTTTTTCCATGTTGTACCAATTGTCCATATTATTAACCCTCCAAAAAAGAAAAGGGGCAGCGCTGCCCTTTTCCGGTAAAATTTCGACTCTCAATTAACTTTTTTACTGATGAAATAAGCGGCCGACGGGAGTCGAACCCGCGTCACGAGCTTGGGAAGCTAGGGTAATGCCGTTATACGACGGCCGCAAGGCAAAAAATCAACATTGATGTTGGTTTTAGCAATGGTGTCTCGTGCTGATATCTGGTAACAAAGTATTACTTTCCTTGATCACGAGACGCAAAATGATGTCTCGCGCCGATATCTGGTAACAAAGTATTACCTTCCTTGAGCGCGAGACACACTAAAAAAAGCTAAAGGCTTTTTTTAGTGATCCAGGGCTGACTCGAACAGCCGACCTGCCGCTTAGGAGGCGGCCGCTCTATCCCCTGAGCTACTGGACCTGTGAGCTAACATTCAGCTTATTACAGAACACCTCAAGAATAACATCCAAAAACAGCCTTGTCAACTTGACCCACTGTATTGCCAAAAATCCCATTTGACTTGTTCGGAGATCTTAAGTTTCCGAACAACTCTATTGTATGCTTTCAAGTGGCACAAAATCTTCGGGGTGTTTTTTGTATTGCATACGGCCTTCCTTGACCCATTTTTTTTCTTCATCAGTTAAATCAGTTTCAATTACTGATACTGATTCTCTGGCAAGGTATGATAAAAGCGGCTCCACAGACGAAAGACAATTATCCGGCATTTTATCAATAAATGTGTGTAATTTTTTTCTTACCATTACCGCTTCCATTTTAACCCCCTTTGTATACTTGCCCACGCGGCGCAATTTTATACACTATTACCGCTGTTTCGGTAATATCAAAAATTATTCTATAATCACCAACACGCCGCCTGTAACCATCCTTCCCCTCTAACTTTACAATATCACCGGAGGGAGGATCGTCAGCTAAACCTC
>JAIRUY010000057.1 GCA_031254175.1 Treponema sp. | reverse complement strand
GAAACAAAATGCTGAACCCTAAGATCCCTTCCGTCAACTGACTGCATTGTTCCGGAAAGACTTAAAGTGTACCTGATGCCCGCTGTCCATCCAGAAACAGGAATAAAGTAAAGCTCGTTGGCGTTCCATGAAAAATCTCCGCCCATAACTCCCATGTCAGAACTAACCTGCAGAATTTTTTCTGTGTCTCTTTTTTGCATTTCTGTATCAAACCTGATTATCACAGGACTGTATAAACCGCTTAAAACCGAATCAGGCTCGTGCGGCTCAACGCTGAATCCTATGGGGCGCAGATCCACAAAGCCGCAGGAGACAAAAATTATGGCGCATAACAAAACTGCGGCAAAACTATTCCGCAAGCGTAACATTGTTCCCCTCCCTTAAACCCGGCTCCGGGCGCAGAACAAACACTTCTCCTGTGTTCAGCCCCGAAATTATTTCACGGTCTTCCCCATGCGCGGAACCGAGTTGAACTTTTCTCTCTGTAAGGCTGCTTCCGTTAATTACAAAAACACTGCCTTCGCCGCTGCTTTGACTGTTTCCGCGGCTTGAAATTACGTTATTAAAATTCGTTCTGTTAACAATTGAAGATTCCGGAATAAAAATTGTCTTTATGGGAGGGCCAAGAGTTACCGTAACACGCACAAACATTCCGGGTTTCAGCCTGTCTGGGCTGTTTTCACCCGTATCGTTTAAAAGCACACGCACCAGAAAACTTAAGTTCTGGCTGTCCGCCTGCGGATATACAAGGTCCACGAATCCGCTCCTTGTTTCTCCTGTTCCGTCAATCAGAACAGATGCTGACATTCCTTTTTCAATCCGCAAGGCGTCCCTCTCCCGCACAGGAAAAATTGCGAAAAAGGAAGATGTATCAATAAGGCTTAAAATTTTATCCTGCTGGCGAACTCTTTCTCCCTCTTCAAGATAACGGGCTCCCACTATTCCGGCGGCAGGACTTATCACTTTCAAATCTGCAAGGGCAATTTGCGCGGAAGACAGTTCCTTTTCCGCGGCTTCAAGCCTTGCGAACGCCGCTTCCTGTTCCGCCCTGAGACCGGTTGTCATAAGCGAAATAATTGCGTTTTGACGCTCCTTTTCATCCGCCGGAACGGGAAATCCTGCTTTGGCAAGATCTTCGGGACGGCAGCCAATCCGGCGAATCTCAAGGTCTTTTTCCATAAGCCGGATCTGTTCCAGTTCGGTATCAAGACTGAACCTGCTGACAAGAATTGCCTCGGAGTGAATGCCGCCGGCAATAAAAAGGGCTTCCTGATTTTGATGCTTGCGTCTGTTTTCTTCCCACCTGCGTTTTGAAAGAGCAAGTTCCTCTTCGGCTTTTTCAAGCGCAAGAAGCTGTGCTTCTGCCTGGAACATTCCCTCCAGCAGCCGTGAAGAGGCAAGGCTGCCTGCCGCAAGAGCCTGTGAATAATTATTTTCCGCCCTTTCTACAGCAAGATTGATTTGCGGATTTTCAAGCAGCAGCGCCTGTTCGCCCTGCCTGATATAATCTCCTTCACGGAAAAAAAGTTTTTTTATAACCGCATCCTGAGGCGAATTTATATCTACCTTGCTCAGAAAAGACAGACTGCCAAAGCCCGAAGTCTCGTCAGGCGTTTCACGGACAGTTACAACAGCTCCCCTTACTTCAATTGTTTCATTGTCAGCCTGTCCTTTTGCACAGGCAAAAAACAGTAATGCCGCCAGCGAAATTATTGCCGGTATTTTTATACTCATTGATTCCTCCTTTGTGGTATTGTTTCCGCAAAAGCTGCCAGACCAGCGGCTTCGAGTTCGCCCGGCTTTAGATCGAGAAACTTCTCCAATTCACGTTCCGCTTCCAAAAGCGCAGTCGCAGCTTCGACAACGGCAATTTCTCTCTGCGTTTGTTCGATTAACGTTTCCATCAGTTGTAATCTTGTAATTTGCCCAAGGCTTAACCTTATTTCTTCAATACGGCACCGCTCGGCTCCAAGGGAAAAAGAGGTAAGCGCCAAAATCCGTTTCTGATCCGCAAGAGCGCATTTCTGCACAGCCGTAACCGCCGTTCTTCCAATGCGTTCAAGGATTGTGTTGTATTTTTCCTGTTCCAGCGCAAGCGCAATCGACGCCTGCCGTTTTCTGTATCCGGATGCCGGATCCGGCAGAGGACTGAAACTGTTTTGAACCGCTGCTGTTCTGTCGTGCGGCAGCTCCCACCCTGCCTGTGCCCCTGAATTGTTTTGAAACCACGGGCTTGAAAATTCAATGTTAATTCCCAAAGACCAGTTAAAGCGCGTTAACGGATAACGCTGTCCGGAGAGCCCGAAGCTGCCCGCAAGCCTAAGCGTGGGCATCCATAAATTGGACAAATATTTTAATTCCGCCTGTTTTGTTATTATTGAATGACGGACTTCAACAAGATCGGGATTATTTTCTTTTGCAAGAACTTCGGCGGCTGCTGCAGCGGGAAGTAAAACAGACCGGTAAACATCAACTTTTTCCGTTAAGTCGGGCAGTGTTTCAAGCCCCAGAAGTTCCGCAAATTGCCTTTCCGTTTCCGTTAAATCAAGCTGAAGAGAAAAAATGTTGAGTTTCGCGTCAGCAAGATTGATGTCGGCATTCGCAAGGTCTACCGGCAAAGCAAGACCAAGCTGTACTTCTTCATTCAGAATTCTCCGCTGTTCTTCAAGCAGAACAAGAGCAGTTTTTCTGATTTCAAGTATCGCTCTTGATGACAGAATGCCGCGGTATGCGGCTATTGCGGAATCTGCAATTTCAGAAGCCTGTCTGTCAAGCCTGAAAGAAGAAAGATTTATCTCCCTTTTTTCCATGTTACGCGACATTGAAGTTCTGCCGCCGTCAAAAACAAGCTGGTCTATATTAACGCTGTAGTTTTTCATAAACGAATCTGTACCGATTTGCTGCAGCCGGTCATTTTCTGAAACAGAGAGGCTGAGCCGCGGAAAATATGCCCTCATCCCCCACTTCCACGCGCCTTCCTGCAAAGCCAAAGAAGCGTTTGAATATTTAAGGTCCGCCGAGGCTTCTACCGCCAATTCCGCCGCCTCTGCGAAAGTCAAAGTGCGGCCGTTGTCATTTGCATATACGGCAGAAAGAAAGCAGAAAAAACATATCAATGCCGCTGTCCTGCGTTTCATTTCGCTGCCTCCGAAATCAAATTTTCAAGATTGATAATTGTGCGTAACAGCGGCGTATCCCATGGAAGCATTGCCCTTGCGCGGCTTAAATCTTCCAAAGCTTCCTGTCCTTTGCCGGCAACCCAGCGCAGCCTTGCCCTGTCCAGCAAAACCATCGCGCTTTCCGCCGAAAACTCCGCAGCTCTGTCCAGAAGCGCGGCAGCTTCGTCATTTTTTCCGGTTTCGGCGGCAATATCCGCCGCAAGCCGCAGGGCGCGGATATCCTGTGGGTTATCAGCCAAAAGGGATTCTGCTGACTTTACCGCGTCTTTAAGGTCGTCCTTTTCGCGGAGAACTCTTGTCAGAAGCAGCTTTGCTTCAAAAGATGACGGTCTTGCTTTTAATGCCCTGCGGCAGGTTTTTTCCGCACTCTTAAAATCTCCCGAAAAATATTCAGCCTTGGCGCGCAGAATCAGCGCAGGGGGAAATTTTTTTTCTTTTTCAAGAATTCCTGCAGTTTCAGAAAATCTCCCTGCGGCATAAGCGTCCGAAGCGCGGGCATAACGGCGGATTGTTTCCGTATTCGGTGTTTTAGCGCATGAAACAAAAAACAAAAGGACAATGCCGGCAAAAAAGATACGTCTATCGAGTTTTATTTTCTTCATGACTATCCCCGGCAAATGTAAGAGAGCCTTTCCTTCAAGCGCCCTGAAGAAACAGAAATCTTTCTGTTAAAATATTCACGGAAAGTTGAAGCAGAAGCCAATGCCCGCATTGCGCTGATTGCATAAACCGTATACGGATTGTCGGGGAGGCTGATCAACGGTAAAAGAGAATCGAGGAGTTCGGGGTTTAATGTGTTTGCGGACTGGGAAAGAACGGTTTCGATTTCCTTCATTGTTTTTAGGGATGAGCCGTCCTCTGGTTTCAGACCAGAATGATTTGCAAGTATTTTCCGGCATTCTTCGGCGAAAGGCCCCTGTGCCGATGAATTGATGCATTTCTCGGCAAAATCAGCGGCAACAGCGCCGTCAAAAATTCTTGCTCCCCTGTACCAATATTCCGGAAATTGCGCATAACGGGCGCGGATCGCCTTGTAGGCCGAAGCGGCGCGTCTGTTTTCTCCGTCTTTTTCAAGGATGCAGACAAGAAGCATCCAGCTCCCAAAACTGTCCGGCTCTTCATGTAAATCAAAAAACAGGGAAAGGCCGGCCGCCGCTTCTGTCCATTCTTCCCTGAAAAACGCAAAAATTGCGTTTGCTGCGTCAATAACCGCCTGCTCGCTTTTCGTTTCAAGCAGATTTAAAAGGCCTTTTTCAATGTCGTTTTTTTGGATTAAACCTCTGCCGTAAGCGTAGGCAAGCTCTTTAAACGCCGCAGCAACCGCGCCGGCATAATCCCCGGCAGATTCCCTTATCCCCGATTCGGTCAAAGCCATGCCTTGAATCCATGCGCCGGACCTCTCAATTTCGGCAAGCTCGTCCAGAGACCGCAAAAGCGGCTGCCTGTCAATTTCTCCCGCTGCCTGATGCGGCATATTTAACCGTACCGGCAAAAACCCAGCCTGCGTTTCCCTTTCAGCAGGAGAATTCTCCCTGCCGCAAGCCGAAAAAAGCAGCGCAATCAAAAAAACAAACGCAAAAACTTTAAAATAATTTTTCATAAGCAACTCCGCAAAAAGATTTTTCACACCAATATGGAAGCGAACTTG
>JAIRUY010000011.1 GCA_031254175.1 Treponema sp. | reverse complement strand
TTCCAAAGAAACCCGGCCTTGATCATTTGCTTGGCTGTCTTGCCGCCGCAAAAATACCGTTTGCATTGGCAACTTCCACCCGCAGGGAAACCGCCCTTTATATGCTGGACAGAGCCGGTATTCTGGACCAATTCGCAGCCGTTACAGGCGGCGATGAAGTCGCAAACAGCAAACCTTCTCCGGATATTTTCCTGCTTGCGGCGAAAAAATTGGGACATTCTCCCTCTTCCTGCATCGGCTTTGAAGATTCCTCTGCCGGCTTAAAGGGGCTTCATGCTGCCGGAATAAAATCTGTCTTTATCAAGGACATTCTTGAGCCGCCGCAGGATGTTCTCGCCGCCGTTTGGCGCAGATACAACAATTTGGCAGAAGCGGCAGAACTGTTCGAGCCATAACCTATATGGTATAGTTGACATAATGAAAAATGCTGAAGAAAAAGAAGCTCCGTTCCCATGTCTAAACCGTGATCTGTCATGGGTTGATTTTAACGAGCGTGTTCTTAATGAAGGACTGCGCAAGGATTTGCCTTTGCTTGAACGGTTCCGCTTTTTATCAATTGTCACAACCAATTTTGACGAGTTTTTTATGGTCAGGGTTGCCGCAATCAAACGTTTACTTAATGCAGAAACAGCGGGATTAAAAGCGGACCCTTCCGGTTTACTGCCGGCACAACAGCTCAAAGCCATTTCCGAAAAAGTTCATTCCATTTTAAAAAAACAATACGACTGTCTGCGCAATGATATTTTCCCCGGTCTTGCGAAAAACGGATTATCGCTTTTACATCCTGATTCATGGTCTGTCCCTCAGCTTGACTTTCTTGATTCGTATTTTGTCGGACAAATTTTTCCTGTTCTTACTCCTTTGCGGCTGGAAGATGACAAACCCATGCCTTTTATCGAAAGCCGCGCATTACACGCCGCCTTTTTATTGGAAGCGCAGACCGCCGAAGGCAGCGAACACAAAATCATAGTTCCGCTTCCGTCTGTCCTTGGCAGGCTGGTCTGGCTGCCCAGCTCAGAGAGTATCACTGTTAACGGACAGAAAAGGGAAATGCTCCAGATCGCTTTATTGGAAGATGTAATTGTTACATGGGGCGCTTATCTTTTTCCGGGGTTTCGCATAAAGGAAAGCATATTATTTAAAATTAACCGTGACGCGGATTTTTCTGTGGACGAGCAGCGTGATGAAGACTTTGTCGAAGCAATGGCAGAAGTTTTGGAAGACAGGGGAAGATCTGATGTAATACGAATGGTTTATTCTCCGGGAAGCGTAAAGTTAAGGGATGAACTCGCGAATCGTTTTTCGCTGGACGCTGACTATCTTTATGAAGTAGACGGCCCCATCAATCCAATTGATTTTATGGAACTGACAAATGTGGCAGGCCTGGAAAACTTGACAGAAAAACCATGGAAAATATATCCGTCAACAGATTTCAGCGCAGAAACTCAGCCGGCAGAGCCAATTTGGGATCGTATCAGTCAGGGAGACGTTATGCTGCATCTGCCGTATCAGTCCTTTGATCCGGTGATTCGTTTTTTTCAGGAAGCCGCAAATGACAGCCAGGTAATATCTATTAAAACAGCGCTTTACAGAACAGGCGGTGCAATTCCCGGAACAGGCATACATTCAAGCTCTTCGGCATATTCTCCCGTTGTCAGGGCATTGGAACAGGCGGCTCTGAACGGAAAACACGTTACGGCTGTCGTTGAGTTAAAAGCCCGCTTTGATGAGGAACGTAATATTTCCTGGGCCAACAGGCTGGAGAAAGCCGGCGTCATCGTTGTTTACGGTCTTTCCAACCTAAAGGTTCATTCAAAAATTTCAATGGTTATGCGCCGTGAAAACGAACGCATCAAGCGTTATGTGCATCTTTCTACCGGAAATTATAACGACAGAACCGCAAAGTATTACGAAGACATCTGTCTTTTTACATGCCGGGAAGACATCTCCTATGATGCCGGCCTTCTTTTCAATATGCTGACAGGTTATTCAACTGTTCAGCAAATGGCAAGGCTGACAATCGCTCCCACCGGCCTGAAACGCCGGTTTTTGGATCTTATCGAAAGAGAAGCAAACAGAGCCAAGCACAAATATCCGGCAAAAATAACGGCAAAACTCAATTCGCTCACCGATATTGACATTATCAAAGCTTTGTACGAAGCTTCAAAAGCCGGAGTAAAAATATCTCTGTGTGTGCGCGGCATCTGTACATTACTTCCCGGTATTCCCGGAATTTCAGACAACATAAGTGTAATCAGCATTATCGATCATTACCTTGAACATTCAAGGATTTATTACTTTGCCAATGGAGGAGCCGAAGAATTGTATCTGGCCAGCGCTGACTGGATGCCTCGCAACCTTGAACGCAGGGTAGAACTTTTATTCCCTGTTCAGGATGAAAAGATCCGCCGTACACTGCAAGATATCCTAAACAATTATTTTAAGGATAATTGTCAGGCTTCTGTACTTGACAAAAATGGTGTCTGGACACGGCTGGCTCCTGCAGAAAAAGAAAAACCGTTCCGTGTTCAAAAGGAAATGCTTTCACGTGCGGCAATGCCAAACGAAAACTCAGGCGCTGTCAAACTTGATTATAATGTACGCCGCAGTCCGCCTCTGAACACATAAACAAGGAGAAAAATCATGTTCTTTGACGAGTATTATTTAATTTTAGTGGTACCAACACTCATTCTTTCCCTTTGGGCGCAATTTATGGTAAAGAGCACCTTTGCCAAATATTCAAAAATTTTATGTTCACGTAATGTCACAGGAATGGATGCCGCCTCTCTTCTGCTGAAATCCAACAGCATAAATAATGTAAGAATTGAGCCGGTGCAGGGGTCCCTGACAGACCATTATGATCCTTCGGCGAAAATTGTCCGGCTTTCCCAGCCTGTATACGGCAATAACTCAATTGCAGCAGTCGGAGTTGCAGCACACGAAACAGGTCATGCCATCCAGCATGCAATTAAATGGGGACCTCTTGCCCTGCGCAGCACTCTGGTTCCGGTTGCCAACATCGGATCTTCTCTTGGACCGTGGATTGCAATAGCGGGGATTGGTTTAGGGTACCCTCTTCTCCTCAATATCGGAATTTTTTTGTTCAGCGGCGCTGTGCTTTTCTATGTAATCACTCTGCCTGTCGAATTTAACGCTTCGAATCGCGCCATTGCCATTTTGCGGCAAAACAATGTTCTCAGTGAACAGGAGCTGAAAGGCGTAAAAAAGGTGTTAACTGCGGCGGCTCTTACTTATGTGGCTTCGGCATTGACGGCGATTGCAAGTTTGCTGAGACTGATTTTACTGTCAAGGAGACGAAGATAACTGGATTAGCTCTTTATCCGCCAATAGTTATCTGCTTTTTCAAATTGGCAGGCTTTTGCTGTCATCATGCGTCCATCATCAGCGATTAATTTTACCTGTCCCGCAACAGGATTAACTTCGGTAACTTTCCATGATTCGTCATTGTAGCTGATCCTCATCCCTTCCTGAGGAAGATTGCGCTGCTGTTCGCAGTAAAAACCATATTCATAAAAAAGACAGCAAAGAAGCCTGCCGCACGGGCCGGAAATTTTTACAGAATTAAGCGAAAGCTTTTGATCTTTTGCCATTTTTATGGAAACAGGCTTAAGTTTATCGGAAACACAATGACAGCAATAACCGCGGCCGCAGACTCCAAGGCCGCCGACAACTCTGGCTTCATCGCGTACGCCAATCTGACGAAGTTCAATGCGCATCTTAAAAACACTTACAAGGTCTTTGACAAGCTCGCGAAAATCAACCCTGTTTTCGGCGGTAAAGAAAAAAAGTATCTTGGGCTCCTCCAGGAGGTAATGCACAAGAACCAGTTTCATCTCCAGCTTGTGATTTTCAATTTTTTTTCTGCAAATAGAAAAAGCTTCTTTTTCCAGTTTGCTGTTGTTACGCGATTTTTCCAAATCTTCGGGGGTCGCCGCACGTACAATCCATGCAATTTCAGAAACCTGCGGAAGTTTTCCCTTTACGGAGCCTATTACCTGCGCAAGATCACGGCCATAACGGGTAGGCACTATAACCATGGTTTCCGGCTCAAGGTTATCCTCACGATAAACAGCAAGAAAGGTTTCATGAGAATATAAAAGCCTTAATCTGTAAATCGGAGTATCGGGAGCAATGGACTCAATTCCCGCATCAGCGCCGGTAATGACATCTCGCTGTTTTGGTTCATCCTCAGCAGATATTTCATCTTCTACTATATCTTCATAATCATTAAAATCACTCATGTTAACACCTTATTGCAATAAGTCTATCAAAAGACCGCGGATTTCCTCAAGACGTGAAACCAGCTTCATTTGCTGCACCTGACCGGAAAGAAGCATCGCCGCCAGATCTTCAAGTTTTTTATCAATCACCTGAATTTTAGTATAACCCTTCCACTTCTCTGCCTCCGGAGTATTCCGCCGTCCCTTAAAACCCGGTTTGTATTTATTTAAAATTCCTTCTTCATGTTCAACTGAATAAGCATTTTGTACAACGTAATTGATAAAGCTGCGCACCGCCTGCTTATAACGCATTATTTCTTCAGGCAAAGGACGGCTTTTTAAAATATCGCCTGTGCTGCGAACCTCATCCATTAAAATATTTACTGTTTCTTCGGAAACAGGCAGATCCTTTATGGGGCCAAGCTCATCGGCTGTTTTTCCCCGCAGATCATCAAATATACGGGAAAACTGTTTGTCGCGGCGAATACCTTTGTTTTTCTTTTCTTCTACCTGAGAATAGGCAGCAGGATTCATATAAAAAGAAGCGTCTGCTCCTTCTACTTTAGCCATAAGTCCTGTTAAAAACAGGCAATGCTGATTTTATGCCCTGTGCGTCACGGTACTCAGAGGTAACTTTTGCCCAGCGTTCATCATTAGGGCATACAGCCACTCTGCCATTGATAAAACTGCCGTCATCCGCCTGAATGCGGCGGGTTATAATATCTCCAATAACAACAGCGGATGAAAGAATAACCAGATGCCCGTCCGCAACGACGTTTCCGCAGACCACGCCGCCAATTGTGATGTTAGTCCCTGAAACATTACCTTTCATCCTTGCCCGTTCCCCAATAACAACCCTTCCTTTGGCTTTTACATTTCCGCGGATAAAACCGTCAATGCGGGTAAATCCGTTTGTCTCTATATCGCCTGTTAAATCTGTGTTTGGGCCTATTATTGTATTAATCGAAAAATCACCGCTTTTTTCCTGAGGCATTCGTACTGCTTCCTTTTTAGGCGTCAGCGCCCTTGTCTGGCAATGTTGGAGCGGATGGAAATATATCTGTAAGGATCCACAACATCAGAACCTATGTGAACTTCATAGTGCAGATGAGGGCCGGTAGAAATGCCTGTGCTTCCAATATAGCCGACCAAGCCTCCCTGCTGAATCCTCTGCCCGACACTTACTGAAGCTCTCTGCAAGTGCGCATAACGGGTATAATATCCATGCTTGTGCCTGATGATTACATAGTTACCGAAGTCATAAGCATAATCAACGGTTACTACCTGTCCGTCCGCAGTCGCTACAACAGGATCGCCTGCGCGATAAGTGGCGATGTCGATTCCTTTGTGAATATAATACAACCCTGTCACAGGATGTATGTTTTGACCAAAGAACATCGTAATTTGACCTAACCCGCCTCTGACAGGCCAGATACTTGGAATTTCAGTCAGCAGGGCGCTCTGAGAATCCAGAAGAACGCCAATCTCCCTTATTGGTTCTGCTGCCTGTGACAGATATGCGGACAGCCGCCTGATATCATCAACTTCCTGCAGCAGTCCATCCGGCGTTTCCCTTATTCCAAGAAAGGAGCTTAAATCACCGGAAGTGTTCTGAGATATATTGTTTCTTGAAGATAAACCCAAAGCTGAAAGGACATCCGCAAGAACATTTTCAAAATTACGCGCTTCCCTGAAAAGCAGGGCTGTCTCATCACGAAGCTGATCAAGCGAAGCCTGAGCATCTCTAAGCCGCCCATCCTTGCTTGCCATATTATACATATTGCTGTTATAAGCAGTGCCGTAAAAAAAGAAAGCTCCGATGACTCCAAAAAAAATCAGAAAAAAACAAAGAAGCGAAAGAACCGTTACATACAAATTATAAACTTTTTTCTCTGAATGAGGAACAAAAACTATTGTGTATCGCCTTGTAAGAAATCTTCCCAGCGCTTTTAAAAGATCAACAATGAAGCCCACAGCTGTTAAAAATACGCCTTTAACTTTTTGAACAAGCCTGTTTTCCAGACGTTTATAATCGTGTACTGAGGCCATCCCTGCTCCTACAATTTATTCTCATTTTACTAATAATGAGAATAAATGTCAAATAAAAACCGGTTTTTAGCGCATTTTTTCAGTTAATTGCATTAAATCCTGCTTCAATGGCTTTCACATTCAACGAAATGAACTGTTGTTTGTCTGGTGGGAAGAATTTTTCTAAAATTCCTCCAATATCTGTTAATTTAAGCGCGTTTGTTGCTTTCGCCATTGCTCCAAGGGCCACCATGTTTGCAAAAAGAACGTTTCCAACCTGCTCGGCAATGCCTGTTGCTTCAAATTTTATGACTTTTAAGCCGCTTCGACCCGGATTTTCCTTTACAAGGGTTGAATTTATCAACATTATCCCTCCATCTTTGACAATTTTTTCACAAAGAGAAAGAGAATCTGTGTTCATAACAAGAACCGAGTCCGGAACTGTAACAAGAGGGCTTGCTATTTCATCATCAGAGATAATAACACTGGCTCTGGAAATGCCGCCGCGTTTTTCAGCGCCGTAAAAAGGGAAAAAAGTAACATTTTTTCCTTCCTGCATGGCAAAGTACACCCATAATTGCCCAAGAGAGATAATTCCTTGCCCTCCAAATCCCGCAAAAAACGATTTTTCTGTCATTTTGAGCCTCCATCCAAGGTGTTTTTTACCTCTCCAAGCGGAAACACAGGTATCATGTTCTTTTCCAGCCATTCAACAGCCTGAACGGAACCCATTGTCCAGTTAGTCGGACAGGGCGACAGAATCTCTACCATTGTGTTGCCCATTCCTGACATCTGTGCTTCAAAGGCTTTTTTTATATACTGTCTGGTTTTCCGTACATTGGCGGCATTATTTACCGCACCCCTGGCTATGTAACGTGTTCCTTCCAGCGCCGACAGAAGTTCCGCAACTCTGATTGGGTAACCCATTCCGGCTTCTTCCGCATCTCGTCCGGCAGGGGCAGTAGTTGCTTTCTGGCCAAGCAATGTTGTCGGAGCCATCTGTCCGCCTGTCATGCCGTAAATTGCGTTATTAACAAAGATTGTAGTGAATTTCTCGCCCCGGTTCGCCGCATGGATCATCTCCGCAGTGCCAATTGCCGCCATGTCCCCGTCACCCTGATAGCAGATAACAAGATGATCTTTGTGAACACGTTTAACCGCAGTTGCCGCCGCAGGAGTTCTGCCGTGCGGCGGCTGCACCGAATCAAAATCAAAATACAGATCCGCCCAAATGGAACAGCCCACAGGATGGGTAATTATTGTCTTTTCCCTGATGTTCATTTCGTCAATTACACTAGTGATAATCCGGTGAATTACCCCATGCCCGCAGCCGCCGCAGTACTTTGTCTGCACTTTTCGTAAACTTTCCGGGTGGCCTAATATTTTTTTCATTTTTTTGTACTCCTAATTTCTGCGAGAAAGAATTTCCTTTGCTCTGGCAAACACTTCATCCTCGGTAGGAATTACGCCGCCTGAATGACCCAAAAGGTGAATATCCGCTTTTTTCATCGGTTCTTTTGACGGCGCATCACAAGAAAAAGCTTCGAAAGAAGCAAGCTTCACATCTTCAATTAACTGTCCGTGTGACATTTCTACAGTTAAAACAGGTTTGCCTCGGTTAATTATTTTTCCCAAAACTTCATACGGAAACGGCCACAGGGTAATGGGGCGGAAAATACCAAGTTTAATACCTTCTTTTTTTGCAAGTATTTGCGCTCCAAGGCATATCCTTGCGCAAGTGCCGTAAGCCACCATTACAAGATCTGCATCCGAACAATTGTTTTCTTCATAGCGGATTTCTGCGGCCTTTACTTTTTCATAACGGGCAAAACGTTCTTTTGTCTGGGCTTCAAGTTTTTCAGGCACAAGTTCAATTGAAGTAATATGTTTCGCAGGACGATGAGAGGCTGCCATGTTGCCGACAGTCCAGTCCCTTTTCGGCGCCTCTTTTTCCGGCGGCAGCACTAATCCTTCTACCATTTGGCCAATCATTCCGTCAGCCTGAATTATGACCGGCATCCGGTACTTGTCTGCCAAATCAAAAGCCAGATAAGTATGGTCTGCACATTCCTGAACGCTCTTTGGGGCAAGTACTATACAATAGTAATCCCCGTGTCCGCCTCCGCGGGTAGACTGAAAATAGTCGCTTTGCGCCGGAGCGATGTTGCCCAGCCCCGGACCGCCGCGGCAGACATTTGCCACAACAAGCGGTACATCCGCACCGGCAGCATAGGACAATCCTTCCTGCTTTAAACTCATACCCGGACTGGAAGAACTGGTCATTGCTCTCATCCCGGCGCATGATGCGCCGTAAACCATGATCATCGCTCCAATTTCACTTTCCGCCTGAATAAACACACGCTTGCGCTCAAGCATGTGTTTCGCCATATAGGCAATCAATTCATTTTGCGGAGTGATGGGATAGCCAAAATATGCTCCGCATCCGGCTCTTATTGCGGCCTCAGCGATAGCGTCATTGCCTTTCATCAATACTTTTTCGTTTGCACTCATACTATTCCTCATAAACCTCAATGCAGACATCGGGACATACTTCGTAACAGTTACCGCAGGCAATGCATTTATCTTCCTGCACCGCTTTCGCCGGATAATAACCGGATGAATTTAACTCAGTATCCGCCTCCAGCACTTTTACAGGGCATGCGCGGAGACACAACAAACATCCTTTACACAAATCACGATCGATGATTATTTTACCTTTTTTTGCCATGAATATTTCCTTACTTGTTCAAAAACAATGTATCTTCGATTTGCAGTTTCCAAACGAGTCAAGTCAAGTATAAAAAATATTTTATTTTTTGCCAAGTCTTTTTGGGATGTTTACAGTTACTTATTTATTTTTGCCCAAGTGTCACGAAGACCGACAGTTTTGTTGAAAACTCTTTTGCCGCCGGAGCCGGTATCGGGATCAAGTACAAAATAACCAAGCCGTTCAAACTGAACCGCTTTACAACGTGATGCGCCTTCACCCGCAGAAACATTTGCGACAGCGGGCTCGCCGAAAGCATTTGGGAGTATCTCAAGAGAGTTGGGGTTGAGGTTATCGGTAAACTCGCCGGGCTTTCCGTCAGGACGCGGCGCAATTTCCATTGGTTTTTCAGCGCTGAACAGATAATCGTAAATACGCGCCTCAAAAGGGACGGCGTGAGCCGCGGAAACCCAATGAATTGTGCCTTTTACTTTTTTATTGTCAGGAGCATTACCGCCTTTTGTTTCCGGGTCGTATGTGCAGCGCACGGCTGTTATGCTGCCGCTTGCGTCTTTGTCAAAGCCGGTACAGGTAACAATATACGCATAGCGCAGACGTACGGAGTTGCCGGGGAAGAGGCGGAAATATTTGGGCGGCGGAGTTTCTTCAAAGTCTTCATGTTCAATCCACAATTCACGTGAAAAAGGTACAAGGCGTTTTCCGGCGTTTTCATCTTCAGGGTTGTTTACCGCTTCAAGTTCTTCTGTTTTGCCTTCATCCCAGTTTTCTATGATCAGTTTAAGAGGACGCAAAACCGCCATAACACGCACCGCCCGCTTGTTTAAATCTTCTCTGAGACAGTATTCAAGAAAGGCGATGTCAACCGTACTGTCGGTTTTTGCAATGCCGATTTGCGAAACAAAACTGCGGATTGCCTGCGGCGTGTAACCTCTCCGGCGAAGACCGGCGATGGTCGGCATACGGGGATCGTCCCAGCCCGAGACGTGTTTGTCCTGCACAAGTTTCAGAAGCCAGCGTTTGCTCATAACAGTATAAGTCAGATTGAGGCGGGCAAACTCTATTTGCCGTGAAGGAAAAACTTCCGCCTCCCTGATAAACCATTCGTAAAGCGGCCTGTGAATCTCGTATTCAAGCGAACACAGCGAATGGGTGATTCCTTCTTTTGCGTCTGAAAGCGGATGCTGAAAATCATACATTGGATAGATACACCACTTGTCTTTTGTGCGGTAGTGATGTTCCCGGCGGATGCGGTACATGACAGGGTCACGAAGGATCAGATTGGGATGAGTCATGTCAATTTTGGCGCGCAGCGTTTTAGCGCCGTCAGGATATTCGCCGGCACGCATCCGCGCAAAGAGGTCAAGGTTTTCTTCGACAGACCGGTCCCGGTAAGGGCTGTTTCTTCCCGGCGGCGTTACGGTGATATTGTTTTTATCCTTAACGGCAGTCCCCCGGTACTCGCTGATTTCGGTCTCATTAAGATCGTCAACATAAGCCTTGCCTTTTTTAATTATTTTTACTGCCAGATCGTACAGGTATTCATAATAATCGGAAGCGTAAAACTCCCTGTCTTCCCAGTCGTAACCCATCCATTTAATGTCACGTTTGATTGCTTCGACATAGGAAACATCTTCTTTTTCTGGATTTGTATCATCAAAGCGCAGATTGCACTTGCCGTTAAAGCGCTCCGCCATGGCGAAGTCAATGTAGAAAGCTTTGCAGTGGCCTATATGAAGCCAGCCGTTGGGTTCAGGCGGGAAACGAGTATGCACATAACCAAAACGTCCTGAGCTTAAGTCTTCTTTAATAAATTCGCTTATAAAGTCCGTGCCTCCGGCGGCAGTTTCCGGGGTATCGGCGGAAATATTATCTTGATTGGACATTGCGGCTCCTTAGAAATTCGTCAGATAACAGATACCAAGAAGCAAAACAGCCCACAACACCTTGTCATCCCGGCTGTTGCTTTTTTCGGACAATTCCTTTAATAAAGCCAGCTTGTCGCCGTACCACCAAAAAAGCCCCATTTGCGCATCAATACGGAAAGTGTACTCGGCAAAATCTTCTTTTTCGCTTTGAGCGCCGAAAAAAAGATATGATAATTCTTCTAAAATAGCGTTATATTCTTCGATTGCTCTTGGAAAATCCTCATTATCAATTGCAACCATCAATGATGGTATTTCGTTCTGCAGTTTTTCCTTGCGCCTTTCTTCGTGTTCTTCTACCCATGTTTTCTGAATCAGCAAATCGAGATTATTCTGAAAGTGCCTCAAAAAAGTTTTTAGTTCATCGCTGTTTTTGCCAAGCGCAAGCAAGCGTTGATATTCAACGCCGATGCCGAGCGCCTTTGCAAATTCAGAAGCGGCTTTTACATCAGGTTTTTGGTTTCGTGAAAAACCATCCTTAGGGAACAAACGTTCTGCTACTTTACGGAATTCACCAGGAAGTACAAAATTTACAGAAACATGACTTCGACTCATAAGACAAAGATGGTGATAAATAAATAATTAGTCAAGCCGTCCCTTTAGCCAGATATACTTTAAGGGCTCGTTTTATGGATTCGAAAGCAAAAAGATCAAGATTGATTTCTTCCGGTTTAAGAAAACGAACTTCTGTGATTTCATCCTTTTCCAATTGCAGATCTTCCGGCTTTAGCCCCGGCGCTGAAACAGAAAAAAATAAATCGCAGGTGTTGTAGTCGATCCCTTTATAGGAATAGATGTTCGGAAACGATGCGTAAAGTTTAAAAACATCGGCAAGAATTGCGCCGGGACGGACAGGCGGCATCCATCCAAGTTCCTCTTTTAATTCGCGGCAAAGCCCTTCAAGGACACCTTCGCCGGCATCAACAAAACCGCCGGGCATATCCAACAGCCCTTTCCCCGGTTCATTCCCCCGAACGGTAAATAATAACTTTTCTCCGTCAGGCGAAGGCACGCTAATCAGGCAGCCTGTAGCGCAGGCGATATTGTGATAATAGACAAAGCCGCAGCCGGGACAGCGGAAAACTTTACCTTCTTCAAAACTGATCTTTTCTGAGGCGCAGGCCGGACAATACTTGAACATAATGTATTCTCTCATAAAATATTATCTTTTCAAAGCTGCCTGTGATAAGTATAATTTAACTATGATAAGTATAAGTACATTACAGGTCAGAACCTATGAATGTGACAGTTACAGCCATGTGAACAATGCGAATTATCTGAACTATCTGGAATATGCGCGCCATGAGTATCTTAAGGACATTGGCTTTGATTATAAAAAATCAGTTGAGGCCGGTTACGGAGTTTATATAGCAAAAATTGAGATAGAATATAAAAAGCCCGCATTTCTTGATGATGTTCTTACGGTAAAATCCCGGCCAATCAAGAAGGGAGCGGTCAGCGGCGTTATTGAACAGCAGATTTTGCGCGGCGAAGATTTGATTGTCAGCGCGAAAGTTACCTGGGCGTTTGTTGATTCAAAAGGACAGCCTGTCAAAATTCCAACGGAGTGGGATTTGCCCGGGTTGAAGCCGTAAAAATCCTCACTGCTTCGTTGTGTTTAATTTCGCGTCTCTTTCAAACCGGCTGATTGCAAGTTCAATTAAACGGGTAATGAGTTCGGTATAGGAAATGCCCAAGTCTTGCGAAGCTTGACCGTCTTGCGAAGCATGGCTATTTTCCCACATTTTGGGATACATGCTTATTTTTGTAAAACCGGGCATTGTATTTATCTCGTTAACAATTATGTCCCCGTTATTTTTCAGAAAAAAATCAACGCGGGAAAGGCCTTCGCAGCAAAGCGTCTGAAAAACTTTTATTGCAAGCTGCTGAATTTGTTTTGTGGTTTTTTCATCCAGTTTTGCCGGGATTTCAAGAGCAGCGCCGTTTTCATCAAGATACTTGGCATCGTAAGAATAAAATTCATGAGAGGGAATAACTTCGCCGGGTATCGAAGCGAGGGGCTCTTCGTTGCCCAATACAGCGCACTCTATCTCCCGCCCGGGGACAAATTCTTCTATGATGATTTTTGTGTCATACAGGAAAGCGTCCTTTATTGCGGCGGCATATTCTTCCTCGTTGTTGACTTTGCTAATTCCAATAGAAGAGCCCATGTTCGCGGGTTTGATAAACAGGGGTTTTCCAAGAGCCGCTTCCGCTTCTTCAAAAGACGGGAATTTTTCATGGCTTTTTACCGCAATAAATTTTCCAATGGGAACTCCGGCATCGCGAAGCAGCCGCTTCATTACATCCTTGTCCATTCCTACAGCAGAGCCAAGTACGCCAGACCCTACAAACGGAATATCCGCCAGCTTGAGAAATCCCTGAATTGTTCCGTCTTCGCCGAACGGTCCGTGCAGGATCGGAAACACAACATCAAGATGAACCGGCGAAAAACTGCCCTGTTTATCTTTGGAAAGAAGGCTCCGTTTTTCCGGTTGGAGCGCTACAGGATTACCGTTGGGATTAAGGCTGACCAGCGAAGGATTGTCCGCATTAAGCAAATACTGTTCAGAATTATTAAGCAGCCACCGGCCTGATTTATCAATCCCGATGAGGACAGGTGTGAATTTCTCCCTGTCAATCGCGTCATAGATGTTTTTTGCAGATAACAGGGAAATTTCATGTTCTGCGGATTTCCCGCCAAAAAGTATACCGACAACAATTTTCATTATACATCACTCCGAAAATTAACGTCCCAAAAGCCGCCGCCACGGACTAACGCCGAAACGTATAATAAAATAAAACCAGCCGAATGCAAAACCTGCAAGATGAGTAAGGTGGGCGACATTGCCGCGGCCTCCGGAAAGGGAAAAGATCAATTCAAGAGCGGTATAGCCAAGCACCATCACCGGAGCCCGCAGGGGAAGAATACCCCAAATATAAATAACCGAGGTTGGAAACATGACTGCGTATGCAAGCTGCACCGCAAAGAGCGCGCCGGATGCGCCGATAAGCGCAACATAATAATTGCGCGTGAAATAATATGCCGCAAAAGATAAGACACCCGCTAAAATTCCTGTGACAAAATAGTAAAGAAGGAATTCTCTGGAACCCATTTCCCTTTCAACATGAATTCCAAAAATGAAAAGTCCAAACATGTTAAAAAGTATGTGTCTTATGTCTCCGTGCATAAACATATATGTAACAAAAGTCCAAACCCAGCCGCGCTCTATTACCAAAAGAGGTCTCATTGGCATCAGTACATATAAATATTGACTTATTATTTCACGTTCAAAAACCCGCATTATTGTGAAAATGAGAATATTTATCCCTATCAGCCAATACACCGCGCCAAAATTGGTATATCTAAAAGGTTTTTGCAGAAAGTTTGGGCGCTTCATCAAGTTACTCATAGTTTAAGAATAAAGATAATTAAAAAACTTGGCAATAGCAGACAGAAACAGGCCGCTAAAGAAAATCAGCCGTTATTTGCCTGTATTCTTCAATTGTTTCTGCGTGAACGGCTTTTTCCCGCAATGCCGCTCCGCAGGTCATTCCTTTTGTGTAAGCGCAGAATTGTTTGCGCATTTCAAGACATGCGGTGCGCTCACCGATATCTGCGGCAAGCATTTCCAGATGACGCATGGCGGCGGTTATCCGCGCAGAAAACAGAGACGGCTCCCATGAACCTTTATGTAACAGTGAGTGTGTGGCAGAGAAAATAAAAGGGTTTCCCATTGCGCCCCTTGCGAACATAATTGCGGCGCAGCCTGTTTCCTTTAACATTTGCTGCGCGTCTTCCGGCGTATAAAGATCGCCCGAACCGGTGACGGGGACATTCAGGCGGGATGTTAAATCGGCAATGTGCGACCAGTCGCTTTTACCGCCGTAGTTTTGCGCGCGTGTTCTGGGATGCAAAGTTACCATGGAAACGCCTGCTTCAACAGCGATACGTGCACACTCATAATAGTTGATGGATTTACTGTCCCAGCCGGAACGGATTTTAATTGTAACAGGCACATTGCCCAAACTTTCCGCTGAAGCGCGGACTGCGGCTTCTGCTATTCTGCCAAGATTGGCCGGGTTTTTCATCAATGCGGAACCCGCTCCGTTTTTTACCACTTTTGATACGGGACAGCCGGCGTTAATGTCCAGAGCATCGGGACGCAGGGATGCAAGCAAAACCGCCGCTTTGTAGACGGCTTCGCTTTCTCCTCCGAAGAGCTGTACCGCGTAACGTTTTTCATTTTCTCCGCGGCGCACAAGATTCGCGGAAACTCCGTCAAGGACATATCTGTCGGATTTTCGGGACAATGCTTCTGCGGAGACAAGTTCAGTAAAAGAAAAGACAGCTCCTTCTTCGGCGCACAGAGAGCGGAAGCTGCGATCAGTATAACCTGCCACGGGCGCAAGAAAAAGATTCCCCGGAAGTTCAAGAGAGCCGATTTTTACAGGACGGTACAGAGACACAAATATTATTCGTTGGGCAAGCCGAAAAACTTATTGGCATTCTCCCAAAGCTGCGCGGCAAGAGACTCTTCTTCCATTTCCAGCATCTCTGCCATAAAACGGGCAGTGATGGGCATATATTTGGGCATATTTCTTTTGCCGCGGAAATCAGCCGGAACCATGAAAGGACTTTCCGATTCAATAAGTATTCTGTCAACAGGCAAAACCCCCAGCGTCTCATGCAGGTTTTTGGCGTTTTTATAAGTGAGGTTTCCCGCAAAGGAAAAATAAAGATTCAAATCAAGCGCTTTTTCGGCATAAGCGGCATCTTCGGAATAACAATGAAGCACCCCGCCTCTTGACGGCATACGGTCACGGAGAATATCCAGAACATCGTGTCCCGCGTCCCTGTTATGAATAATTACCGGCAGATTGAGTTTGTTCGCAAGATCCAGTTGTGTTATAAAAAGTTCAATTTGTGATTTTTTATCACCGAATTTCCGGTAATAATCCAGACCGATTTCTCCAATTGCAACCACTCTTGGATATTGGACGCTTTGTTCAATATTTGAAAACCAGTCTTTGCCGGGATTTTGTACCTCGGAAGGGCTTACTCCTACTGCATGGTATACGTTTGAAGCGGATTTCAGATTTTCATAAACCTGACCAAAGTCATGAAGACTATTACAAATTGAAACAATCCTGTTTACTGAGGCCTGCCTTGCTTCCTGTATCACAATTAGCTGCTCAATGGGGTCATCAACTATAAGCCCCAGATGGGCGTGAGTATCAAAATACTGCATAGCTTAATCCAAAAGAGATGATTTTAGGGTTTTACCAAACTGGTAGGCTTTATTTTAACACACCCATCTGTTACCGTCAACAAATATTTTGCATCAATTAAAGGTGCCAAAAGGCGCTAATTCTTCCCAATTAGAGGGTTCAAGTACATCTTTGTCTATACGCATAAATATTCCCGGTCTGTAATTTCTGGCCGGACGCATGGCGCTGGCGGCATTTATATAGGCAAGGTTTATCCCCGGGGCGTTTTCGCTGCCGGTAAGACGCATTCTGATCATGGTTTCAGGGTTACGGGTGATAGAATCCCATGCACGGGCAGACTCAGCGTAAAGGGCCATTGCTGTTATGCGGTACTCGCGATTGCCTGTTTGTTCAGCAAGGGCTTCGTGTACAGCCCCTGCGTTATTCCGCGCCATCATCAGGCGTTCTCCAAGTTCCAGAAATTGGATGTCGTCATTAGGCAGAAGTACGGGCAGCCTTATGCGCTGGTATTCCAGAGTATCAATCAGACGGTTGAAGTAACCCTGAGCGGCGAAATAATCACCGCGCTGATAGGTAACATTTCCCAGAGCATAAAGCAGCCGTCTGTTCAAAGGCAGTTCCGCCGCCGCTTTAAACAGATAGTCAAGAGAATTTCCCCAGTCTTCAAGCTGATAATATGCGGCGCCCATGCGGTATTGAATCTCGGGCGGCGCATAGCCGTATCTTTCGGCATTGTGGTAATCGCTTAAGGCGGCTCTCATATTGCCTGTTTTTACAAAGTATTCCAAATTGCCTTTGGCGGCATAAAGCTGTCCAAGCTGAGGAGTGGCGCGAATCAGATTTCTAGAAAGGTAGTCTTCGTATAACTGTATGCTTTTTATCACATTTTCTTCGGCAGGGAAAAATTCCCGGTTGTTTAAAAGTAAATTTGAATAACGGAAATGTGCGTCAACACGGTAAAGCCGGCGGCGTACGGTTTCGGTTGGCGCAAGATCAAACGCGCGGATGGCGTTTTCCAGCGTCAGGCGTTCTTCGTAAGTATTGCCCAGATTGTGATGATAACGGGCAAGATGATAATGCGCCTCAGGAAGATTTGGGTTTCCCCTTATTGCCTGTAAAAGCATATCACGTACGCTTTCTATGCTTTCGATATACGGATCGGGCACACCGGTGGTTTTTTCGAGCTGTTTGTCCAGAAGATAACCGCCAAGCTCCGCAAGATATGCCGGAGAAAGACTGCGTTTTTTATCGTTTTCAAACCATGCTCTAAGATGAAGAGTTTCCTTCAGATTGTCAGTGCGGATAAAATAAAGCATCATCCGCTCTGCAACCGGCGCCTGCCAGCCGTAAATTTCCAGCAGTCTGGCATAGCAAAAACGCGCGTCCTCATATCTGTCGAAAAATCTTGAAGGATCAGAATCCGCCCAGGCAAAGAAGTTGTCTCCGGCCGAAATCAGTCCGTCATAGTCGTTAGGCGCATAATCAAGAAGCTGCTGTTGAAGCAGCCTGTTTGCCTTGTCGTAATTCATTAAATAATAAGTATTCAGGCGGGCATAATCCAAAACGCCTTTTTTATCCCTTGGGTAATACAATAAAAGCTCATCGTATTTTTCTTCCGCAAGCAAATACCGGCGCTGATCCCTGAATGATTCGGCATACAAATAGAACCATTTTTTCTTGCGGTTTAAAGAAAAGGCTTCGCTGAAAAGCTGGTTTGCCCGCTGATATTCTCCGGCAGGAATTCGCTCATACCCGCGTTTATACAGGTTTTCAGCCTTGATAGGTATGTAAACAAATCTATACGCAAGAAAAAAAACAGATGCCGCCATGGCTGCAATGACAGCAAACAGCCGCAGTACCGGAAGGAAATTATTTATGAAAATATAGGCAAAACTTGCCTGTTCCGCTTCAAACGCGGCGCCGGTCATTTTTTCAAAACTTTTGGGAATTACTATTTGCTTGCCTGTAACCTCGTGGGCAAAATCGGCTGCTTCCCTGACATGAGCGCCGTTAACAAGAAGACGGATAAGTTTTGATAACTGCTGCGGTAACAAAACCTGTTCAGCGATTAATTCTTCACAGACAATTCTCAGGTTCAAGGGGTAAGAGGCAAGAGTTTTTAATAATTTTTCAAGATCATCCTGACTTAGCTGAATTTCTTCCACTTTTTCATCAGCCGGCTCTTCAGAAGTCTTTGCTTTTTTTCTTTGGAAAAAGCTTCTTTTTTGGGCAGGCTGTGCGGGTATTTCTGTTTTGCTTCTTTCCAGTATTTCATCAAGCCCGGAAAGTGAGAAATCATCATCGCCAAAACTTTCACCAAGTTCCGGGCTTTGTCCTTCAAAGCCGGAATCCAAATCAATCGAATCGGAAGCAAAGTCGGAACCAAAATCAACAGCGCCGCTTTCAGATGACGTTTCTTGTTCGCCGCCCAAATCAAAATCTTCGCCGGAGAAATCCGAATCCGGCAAAGGCGTTTCAAAGTCAGAACCTAAATCCATATCTCCGGCAGAGAAATCAGAATCAGACGCAGAAGGTTCAGAACCGGAGCCTAATTCTGTGTCTCTAATCGGGAAATCCGTTTCGGGCAGGGGCGTTTCAAAGTCAGAGCCCAAATCAAAATCTTCAGCGGAAAAATCTGAATCCGGCAGAGACGTTTCCGATTCGCCGCCTAAATCAAAATCTTCGCCGGAGAAATCTGAATCCGGCAAAGGCGTTTCCGATTCGCCGCCCAAATCGAAATCTTCGCCGGAGAAATCAGCATCAGGCGCAGAAGGTTCAGAGCCGGAACCTAATTCTGTGTCTCTAATCGGGAAATCTATATCAACCGGATCATCAAAAGAAGACGAGTCCGGCTCTTTGATATCAATGTCAGGGGATTCGCCGCCAAGGTCGATCCCTTCCGAAAGGTCAAGATTGTCATCTGTTTCAGCTAACGACTCGTCTTCGGATACAGGCGTGTCTGATATTGACGTGTCAGACATCGGCATGTCTGACGTTTGTGTGTCTTCAAAATTATCACCACTCGGATCAAAATCTGAACTTTCGCCTGAAAAATCCGCATAGCCTAAGTTTTCAGAGTCGAAATCACCAAAGTCATCGGATGTGACAGCTTCTGTTTCGTTGTCCGTATCTCCGGTCAAAGAAGACATAAAATCGTCAGAAAGAATATTATCGTCAAAAGAAGAATCGGCGGACAAGTCCGCAGACTGGCTTGCAGAATCTGCATCACCATTTGAGGATTGAAGACTTGTATCATTCAGAAGATCGTCTATTGACGGAGGTTCATCCATAGCCGGCGCGCTTATTTCTGTGGGAAGGGAGTCAAAAAAAGCGTTAAAATCAAAACCATCGGCTTCGCCATCGGCGCTGTTTTCGGCGTTCAGCTCCGGCGAATCGTCTGCAACAGGGGGGCTGGAGGAAGGCCTCGAAAAGACCATAGGCGGCGCTTCTTTACCGGGCAGATCAAGATCGTTAAGCGGCAATTCCTTGGCGAGAACATCTTTTTTCTCGTTTGCGATGTTGCTAAAAGAGTCTTTAAACTCATTAAGAGCGTTTAATGATGGCAAGCCTCTCTCCCGTTCGGCATTTTTAAGTATATTTATTGTACACGCCCCCCTCGGCTCGTGTACATATTTAAGATATTCAATTATCGGCCGATAATTGTAAAGAATGTATGAAAACGAAGGTAACTTTTATTCTTTTCATAATAATAGCCTCTTTTTCCTGGGCGAATGAATGGGAAACATACGAGGTTGTCAGCCGTTTATTGCTGATAGAGAAACCCGGCGCTCCCATAATTCAGGGAGATTCTGTCATTTTTACCGCAGATTCAAGCCTTAGAAGGGTGGGAATAGCCTTTGCCCATGAGAATTTTTCTAATATTTACTGGTTCAGGCAGCTTTTAATCTATCAAGACCCTCTGGAAAGGATCAATTTGCCAGTCCAGAAAAACCCCGATCCTTACAAAGATTCCGGAATACAGTTCCATTTATACAAAATCCCCGGCAATTTAAGAGAACTTGAATACAGGATAGTTGTTAACGGTTTGTGGATCACCGATCCTGCCAATTCTCAAACACGCCGTGACCCTGTTTCCGGCCTGAACCTGTCTGTGCTGGCTCTGCCGGCAAGACCCGCAGATTATAACCCCCTGAATGGTCTTCCTGAGGGTTTAAGATTTTCGTTCAGAGGACCGCCCGGAGAAACTGTAACAGTAGCGGGGAATTTTAACGGATGGGATCCCTTTATGTATGAGCTAAAAGAAAGCCCCGCAGGAATTTACAGCCTTATGATTCCGCTGCCTCCGGGCACTTACCAATATGTGTTTTTTCACAGAGGCCGGCGTCATTTAGACCCGCACAATTCGCGCCGGATTTATTCGCGTGACGGTAATGCCGCTTCAGAAATTGTAATTCCGTAATTCTATACTATGCTTATTAAACTTGAACAACATACATCTCAAAAGGATATTGAGGTATTAATTACATACCCGGTTAAAAATAAAATCGTCGATCGCATTGTCTCGTTGATAAAAACTGTTGATACACAAATTGAATGTTATTCTGATGATATCATGAAACTGATAAATGTTTCTCTTGTTTATTACATCGAAAGTATCGATAAAAAAACTATTGTTTTTTGTGAAAAAGAAAACTATCTGGTCAGAAGCCGCTTGTATCAGATTTACGAAAGATTGAAAGACAACGGTTTTGTGCAGATCAGCAAACACTGCATTTTGAATATTAACATGCTGGAAAATATTAAACCGCTTGCAAATAGCCGCCTGGAAGCAGTATTATCAAACGGAATATGTCTGCATGTTACAAGAAAATACCTTGCAAACCTTAAAAAGGTATTAAGGGAAGATGAACAATGATGAAAGAAATAAAAAAAACACTGGCAAACATTATGTTTACCACAGGCGCTGCAATACTTGTTCTTGCAGTTGTCGGCACAGCCATTGGGGGCACAACTCTTGATCTTATTGCCATTTTCCAGACGCTTGGAGTATGTATAGTAATTCATCTTGGACTGCTTTTTACACGTAAATTTGAAAGCAAATATTATTTTCTTGAGTATCTGCTTGATATTGGTTACATAATGGCAGTTCTTATTGTTTCCGGGGCTGTCTTGGGCTGGTACGACTTTACCCCAATTTGGATTCTGGCTGTTATGGCGATAGTCATTTACTTCTTCGGCCTTTTTGCCAATATTGTCAGAACAAATGAAGATGTAAAAGAAATCAATAAATTACTGCAAAAACGCAAGGAAAGAAAAATCAAGACTGCATCTTAGGGTCAAATAGCTGCATCTTGGCAGTGTTTCTGTTCTCAAAGCATTTCTCCTGAAGTTAAACTGGACAAACAGGAGAGCAATTAATTGAGAAAGTTACAAACAATCGCTGTTTGTTTTTTAATTACTGTCATTCCCGGGTTTTCTCAGTCTTCCGCCGAGGCAAAAGACCACGAAAACCGCACGGCTCTTTCATTCTATACATCGACAGAAGCCGGAACGCATTCACAAGTAATTGTAAAGCCTGATAGGATT
>JAIRUY010000264.1 GCA_031254175.1 Treponema sp. | reverse complement strand
CGAATCATTTGAATTAGGGAGAAGTTTATTTAATGAATACTTTGGATAATATTAAAATTGCAATTAAACACGCAATGAACAGCGAGTTTTATCAAAAACATTTTTCCGGCATCAATGTTGATGATATCAGGAGCATGCAAGATTTTCAGAAGCTGCCTTTTACCGACAAGGAAGATTTAAGGGATGCTTACCCGCTTGGACTACAGGCTGTGTCCGATGAAAAAATAATCCGTATTCATTCATCAAGCGGCACAACCGGCACGCCTGTTATTATTCCGTACACACAAAAGGATGTTAATGACTGGGCAATCATGTTTAAGCGCTGCTATGAAACAGCCGGTTGTACAAATATGGATCGCATTCACATCACTCCGGGATACGGACTGTGGACAGCGGGTATCGGATTTCAGGCCGGCGCGGAACTTCTCGGCGCGTTTGCAATTCCGATGGGGCCCGGCAATACTGACAAACAGATCAAAATGATGATCGATTTGAAATCGACAGTCCTGTGCGCTACTTCTTCTTACGCGCTTCTTCTTGCCGAAGAAATCGAAAAGCGCGGAGTCCGTGATAAAATTCATTTAAGAAAAGGCGTCATTGGTTCAGAACGCTGGGGCGAAAAAATGCGCAAACGCATTGCGGGCGAACTTGGTGTTGAGCTGTATGACATTTACGGACTGACGGAAATTTACGGCCCCGGAATTGGAATCAACTGCCCGAAACAAAGCGCCATGCATATGTGGACTGACTATATGTACTACGAGATCATCGATCCGAAAACAGGCGAGCTTCTGCCGGAAGGTTCAACGGGAGAAATTGTAATTACAACACTTCAAAAAGAAGGCGCGCCGCTCATTCGTTACCGCACACACGATCTGACCAAAGCAATATCCGGCAAATGCGAATGCGGCTCTGAGTACCCGAGGATTGACACAATTATCGGACGTTCCGATGATATGGTCAAAGTCCGGGGAGCCATCATTTATCCCAGCAGGGTGGATGAGCTTCTTGCGACCATTGAAGGCGTAAGCAGCGAGTATCAAATCATGATCGACCATATGAACGGCAAAGACATACTGACCCTGTTCTTTGAAACGGCAGATAAAGATTCGGCTTACAATCTTGAAAAGACCGTTGAATATGAATTTAAGGAAAGAATTGGGATCACGCCGAACGTTAAAGCGGTTGCCATGGGAGATCTGCCGCGGAGCGAGAAAAAGTCAACACGAGTTTTTGACAACAGATACTAAGTTATACACTTTTAATTTGCGGCACAAATGCCGCAGAATCGCTACTGAGCGCCGGAAATTGTCACGCCGTCAAAACAGCACCACGGTAGTATGTTCACACCGTTAAGGCAGCGTTCTGAAGAAACGGCTGTAATGTTTCCAAGAATATCCACAATGTTAAAAGAAACCATTGTCTCTTTTAGTGCGTCAGTAACTTTGCCGTTTTCGATCAGGAAACTGTTTTTTGCTACGCCTGATATATCTCCGCTGGCGCTGGGAGACGCTCCCGAAAAACGGTTAAGCAGAATGCCGCGGTCAATTCCTTTGATCATTTCTTCAAGCGGAGTGTCCCCTGCCGCTACTTCTGTATTGAAGAAAGCTGTATTGAGCGCACGCGGCTTGCCTGTTTTGCGCGAGCCGTACAAAGAAAGCGCAAAGGACTTGAGAACTCCGTTGTGGATGATATCCATGTCCTTGCTTTCATAACCATCACTGGTAAAACGCTCTCCTGCGACAACATCAGGATGATGAGGAGCTGTACGCATTGTTAATTTAGAATCGGCAACTTTAGAATTTAATGCGTCTTTCCACCGGCTTGTTCCCTGAATTAAAGAAACATCAGAGAGGAAACATTCATAGAGGGTCCTCCATATCATGTCATCACATGCGGGAGTTACAATGACCTTGCCTGTAAATTTTTCTTCCACCATTCGCGGATTAAGAGAGCGTTCAGCTTCTGAAAGGAGGGTTCGATGCATATCCAAATCCATAAACGGACAGGTAAGAGAAGAAAGGTATGCGCCGTAATTGCTGAACGAAGATGATTTTTCTCCGTCTTTTGCGGAAAACATTGTCACAATCTCGTAAAAGTCCTTGTTTACATTAAATTCCACACCGTTTGAATTTACATATACAATTTGATTGCTGTTAAAGGCCGAAGACATACTCTCCAAAACAATTTTTGAATATTCATCGTTAACCTGCTCAATAAATTCTTTTGTCCTTGAAAAAAGTTTGTCCATACCGGCTCCGCCGGCGCTTTGGTCAAAGTTTTTATTTTCAGCCTTTTCAGCAATGTCCTCAGCTTCGTCAGGCAGCGCCGAAGCGGCAAGCGCCATGCATTCTGTCACTGCCTGATCAATGGACGATTTGTCCAGCTTGTTTGTCATCGCAGTGCCTTTCCTGCCTTCTTTAATTACTTTGATGGACAGTTGATCGTTAAACAATGTCCGCATCAGGGAAAATTTATTTGTTTCTACATTGAATTCATCCTTGCGGCCTTTGCTTACCCAACAGGCGGCTTTGTCCGCACCAGCCTTTTTAAGGGCATCAAGAACATAAGATGCGGTTTCCTTGCGTGTCATTATCTGCCTCCTATGTTAACTTCGCAGCGTATGGCAGGCCCGCCCATGCTTACGGTCATCGGCTGTTTCTTTCCGCAGAAGCCGCCGCAATCCCAGACCATATCACCGGAAATCATGTCTACAGTTTTGAGCATCTCGAATGCGACGCCGGAAATTGTCGTTTCCCGGATTGCTTTACCGACTTTGCCGTTTTTTATTTCATATCCCAGATCAACAGAAAACATGAACTCGCCTGTCGTGTCGGCCTGCCCATTGCCTGTCTTCACAAGATAATAACCGTCATCAATGCCTGCAATCATGTCTTCCAGCCTGCTCTTGCCCGGAAGAATTGCTGTGTTACGCATACGGATAAGCGGTTCATCAGAAAATTTAAAAGCCCGCGCATTACCCTGCGGTTTTACGCCGAAATGCTGCGCGCTTTCTTTTGAGTGCATAAAACTTTTTAAAATACCGTTTTCGATTAAGATCGCATCTTCGGCAGCCGTACCTTCATCATCAACATAAACCGGAAGAGGACACGGTTTCCCCAGAGCCGTATGAGCAAAGTCGATCATTGTTACTAATTCGCTCGCCACCTGCCTGCCAAGATTATGCGCGGCAACAGAGCCGCCCAGGACAAGATCCGCCTCGACAGTGTGTCCGACCGCTTCATGCGCGAGAATGCCTGCAAGATCAGGATGAAGCACGCACTTGCGCAGTCCCGCGTTGGAATAAACGCCTTCACGTTTGCGCATGAGCGCTTCGTAGAGTTCGTCCAAATCTTTTGAAAGAGATGCAGGGTCGGAAAATTTGGCGTCAAACTGGCCGAAGCCGCCAAATCTTTCCATTAGTTCTACGGGAAGCCCGTCGTCAGTTTCTACAGTCATTATTACATAGACCATGCTTCGAGGCTGATAGAAATGACTGTCTACGCTGCCATTGGCTGCGATACCATCACTCACCGTCAGTAATTTTTCAATTTCAAGGCAATTGGCAATCACCATACGGCCGGTCAGGTTTTTATATTTCTCCGTAATTATATTGTCCAGCGCTTTGGCATAATCGATCAAAACACTTTGAGGTATATTGTTTCCGGGTTTGGTTTTAAGATCGAACTTGCCGGGCTGTGCGCCGGGCAAAGGAGGCAGGCTTTTTTTTACATGCTTGTCCATAAATGCCGCATTTTCTGCTGCAGCCGCCAGTACATTTTTTATGCTGTCGTTTGAATATTCTGCACCGGAAGCAAATCCGTAAGTGCCGCCCTTGTACACGCGGGCAGATACGCCTCCCTCAGAACTTACCGCATTGGCAGTCATGTTTCCGGAAATTAAAGACACATGTCTTGAAGTATTCACCTGAGCGCGCAGCTCCGTATAATCTTTAAACGTTTTCTTGTGTGCGTTCAGTAAATCAACAAGCATAATTCCTCCCGGCGTATGGAACGGTTTAAATATTTTATGTTATAAAAAATCCACTTTGCCTGTTTTAATATTATATTTTGCCTGAAGTACAGCGATTTCTTTTAATTTTATCAATTCTGTTACAATTGTGCTTTTCATTATTTTGTTGTAACTGTGCGTGATATTAAGATTTTCCGCTTTCTCTGCGTCAGTTGTATTGCCAAGCCCTGACCGTATTTCATTAACTATGCTGGCAATATGTCCATCGGTATTTCCTTCCAAAGCGGCGACTACAGCTCCGCATTGATGGTGTCCCATAATAACGACAACTTTTGCTCCCAGAAGTTTTACACCGATTTCTATACTGCCCAGATCAAATTCATCAACAACATTTCCGGCTGTCCGGATAACAAACAACTCGCCAATACCGGCTGAGAAAATAAGCTCGGCAGGAACGCGGGAATCGGAACAGGTCAAAATAACCGCATAAGGTTTCTGTCCGTACTTTGCTGTACTTTCACGCAAATGTATCGAAATGTCCGCATTGTTCTTTATGCCGTTAATGAATGTTTTATTGCCTTGTTTTAATCTTTGAATAGCCTGTTCTGGTGTATTTATGACAGATTCTTTATCGCTTGCACTCAT
>JAIRUY010000118.1 GCA_031254175.1 Treponema sp. | reverse complement strand
CAAATTTGGAGTTTAATTACAGAGCCCTTATTGCGTCTTCCGAAAGTGACTGGACAGGAGAAGGCCGTTTTCTGACAGGAGAAGTGTATCTACAGGATGGTTCGGTTGTTTACTTATGGGATATGGATGGCAGCGGTTCAATGAATTTCTCTGAGGCTGAATCCGGTAACAAATAATGAACAAAACAATTAAATTTAAATTTTTTCTTTCCCTGATTGCGATAGTGCTGTTGACGGTTTCATGCGGCAGCCTCAACAAAAAAAATGAAAATTCGTTTTCAGACAGGCGAACGACCAGTTCCATCAGGCTTGGAAACATAGGAAATCAAATTTCAAATAATCCTGTTGACGCTTTAAATCTTATTTATATTTATAAGGAAGTGTATCTGTCATCACAAGGCATTAGCAGCAGTGACAGACAGCAGCTGGAACAGTATGAAGAAGAGGCAGTCAAAAAACTGATTGAAATGCAGGAAACAGCCGTTGAGCAGGAAGACTGGGAAAAAGTTTTGTCTCTTGGCAGGTCAATTGCAAATCTTGAAATAACAACGGCAAACACAGGGCGGGAAAGCGCGTTTTATCTTGAGGACGCAAAGAAAAAATTAAGAGAAGGCAATAACCTTGGCGCGTTTTTATCCGCCGTAAAATCACATGAGCTGCGGCCGATGGATATGGAAAGCGCTCTTTTGTTTCTTGAAAAAGCAGTTGAGGCAAAACAGCGGCGGACGGCTTCTTTCTTTTTTTCTGCCGCGCAGAACGCAGGCGGCAGGAATATTCCTTCTCATTTGCGTGAATACGCTACAGGCCAGGACAGCGTTTCCGATATGATTAAGGGAGTCGCTACAGTCATTGTTGACAGGGGAGTTAGAGTTGAAAGAGGCGTTGGCTTTTCTGACAGAGTAGGCGGCTCTGCTTTTTTTATTGATTCTTCCGGTCTTTTGATCACAAATTACCATGTTATAGCCAGTGAAGTTGATCCAAAATACAAGGGATATTCGAGAATGTATCTGCGAATGGGAGACTCTACAAGCCCTCGTATCCCCGCACGTGTTGTCGGATATGACAAAGCTTTGGATTTGGCATTGATAAAGACTGAGATAGAAAGTGAGTATGTGTTTTCAGTTGTGGATCGTGTAATTCCCCGCGTTGGCGATACCGTTATTGCAATTGGCTCTCCCCTTGGACTTGAAAAAACTGTAACTTCGGGCATTGTATCCGCTCTTGGCAGACGCTTTCTGCAAATCGGGGATGTAATTCAAATTGATGCTGCCATAAACTCGGGGAATTCCGGCGGCCCTATCGTTGATAATGAAGGACGGCTTGTAGGCATTGCCTTTGCCGGTATTCCTCAGTTTCAGGGGCTGAATTTCGCGGTTCCCGCCCAACAGCTTGCCGCCGCCCTTCCGGCAATGATAAAAGGCGGCAAGTCACAGCGTTCCTGGCTGGGGCTTACGTTATACGAAACATTTTCAGAAGCCGAAATAGTATATACAGCGCCGAATACTCCGGCTGCACAACATCAGGTAACAGAAGGCTCTTTTTTAAGGACAATCAACGGCACGAAGGTAACATCTTCGCAGGGAGGGTTGATTCCCGCTTTGCAGAATGTTGTTTTTGCATCCGAGCCCGGCGAACTTGTAGCTTTGGAAACTATCGACAGGAATGGCATCGTTAAAAAACATATAATTATAACAGTTCCTAGACCTGACCTTCCTCTCCTTGACGCTGCCAGGGTGGATAAGCGCGAAAGGATCGCCGCTCCGCTGTTTGGCATGATTCTTACGCGGTTGCCAAGTTCCCTCTTTTCTTCGTCCAATTTCCGGGTAGACAGAGTAATCCGCGGTTCGATTGCCGATTTGGCGGGCGTTTCAGAAAACGATCCCATTTCCATTAACAGGCTGCGCATTATGGAAGATGACGAATATGCAGTCATGGAAATCAATATAAAAAAACGCCGGATGGGTTATCTGGAAACAAGTATGCAGCTTCCCGTCTGGCTGGATTCACCAGATACTTTATGAGCGTTCATAAAAAAAGAAAAAACATCTCAAACGGAGAAACCTCTACTCTGGACGGTCAGAGAATATCGAAGAATAATGATTTAATTCATCTCATCGGCACAGCAGACGAGCTTAATTCCCACCTTGGCCTCGTTAAAGCAATGTATGACGGCAAAGAGACAAAACAGTTTATTGAAAAAATACAAAAAGACATTATGAAGCTGATGTCTCATGTGTCAGATTTAAAAAATGAAAACTATTTTTTTTCCAAAGGTGATACTGATGTTTTTGAAAAAGAAATTGACAGCCTGTCTGCCGGACAGAGAAATTTAAATCAATTTGTTTTGCCCGGAAGCAGTGCCATGGAAGCTCAAATACATATAACAAGAACTATTGCAAGAAGAACCGAACGGCTTTTTTACGCATTGGATGACCGGCAGATGTTGTGCCAATATGCGGGCGCTTATTTGAACAAACTTTCGGATTATCTTTTTGTTTTATCTCAGCACAAGAATTTATTTTAAAGAGCCTCTATTAAAGCTGAAACTTCCGCAGGGATGGTTTTTGCGCTTACCTTTCTTTCCATTGCATTGGAAAGGGAAGAAGGAAAAGGCGGTCTGCCCACAAGCGGCTCTACGGTTTCGGAAAATTTTGCAGGATGGGCGGTGCATAGTATACCCACCGGCCCGGCATCTATGCCGATTTTATTTTCTTTCCGCAGTTTATCCACACCCTTCCATCCGACAGCGCTGTGCGGATCAATAAAGTAACCAGCTTCATGCACATGCACAATGGTATCCCGTGTTTCTTCGTCGGTGACAGAAACGCCAAGAATAATCTTCTTCATCTGTTCCAGTGAAAAATGCGCGGCCATTCGCTCAAAGTTACTTGGCGCGCCGACATCCATTGCATTGGAAATTGTTGCCTGGGATATTCTCGCAATATACTCACCTGTTTCCAGATAATCAGGGAAAGTTTTGTTAACATTGGTGGCTGCAATGAATTGTCTTATCGGCGCGCCCATTTTTAATGCATAGAGTCCTGCAGTCAAATTTCCGAAGTTGCCGGAAGGAACACAAAGTGTAACAGGCAAACCTGAAACGGCTTTGTTTTTAGACTGCGAAAATCCTGCTATCCGCGGCGTTGCCTCCCCATCGGGATCGGGACGGCCTGCAAATGCCCTGCCGGCGGCTGCGGAATAGTAAACTGCCTGCGGAATCAGCCGGCTGATGTTGATTGAGTTTGCGGATGAAAGAGACATTCTTTTTTTCAGGCTGTCATCGGCAAGAGCGGATTTTACAAGCCGCTGGCAATCATCAAAACTTCCTTCTACGGCAAGAGCGGAAATGTTTTTTCCAAGACCTGCAATCTGACGCTCCTGCAGGGGTGTTACTCTTCCCTTTGGATACAAAACTGTAACGGAAATGCCGGGAATATCAAAAAAGCCGTCCGCTACAGCGCCGCCGGTATCACCTGATGTCGCTACAAGTATCTTCAGAGGACGGCTTTCGCCGCGGCGCAGGTAAGAAAAAGCCCTTGCCATAAAACGGGCGCCAAAATCCTTAAAATCCGCAGTCGGTCCGTGAAAAAGCTCCACTGCATAACGATCTGCCGCGGTTACCAGAGGAGAAGTAAAATTATAAGCTGACTGAACAATGTCAGCTAACGCGGAATCGGTGATTTCATCCCGCACATACGGTTTAATTGTTTCAAACGCAATATCGCGGAAATCCATTGTTCCAAGCGAAAGCAAAACCGGTTTGGTATATTGAGGTATTTCCTCAGGCACAAAGAGACCGCCGTCAGGGGCAAGGCCTGTAAGAGCGGCAGTTGAAAAACTTACCTTTTCAGCGGGATTTCGGGTGCTGTAATAATGCATGAATAATCATAACATAATGATAAAAATCCGCCAACCAGACAATTTATCGATATCTTGTTTTATATTAAGATAACGTTACAATCAAGATTGACAGAATACAATGTTGGCTATACCATGTAGTTAAGGAGTTTCTGTGGCAAAAGAAGAAGCAATAGAAGTAGAAGGAGTTGTTAGGGAAGCTCTTCCCAATACAATGTTTCGTGTTGAACTTGATAATCAAAACGGCCATCTTATTCTGGCTCATTTATCGGGCAAGATGCGTAAACATTATATCCGTATTGTTCCGGGAGACAGAGTCAGGATTGCTCTCTCACCGTATGATCTGAGCAGAGGCCGGATCATATACCGTGAACGTTAAAAGGTTTGCTGAACTTCGTTCAGTTTTGATAGAGTTGTGAGACAACTGAAAAAGCCAAGCGTTAGCTTTCGGGTTGTTTAACAAGTCCAATAATTAAGCGCTGTTGTTTTGCGGTGCTAAAACAGAGGTTTGTTTATGACTGATATAATTTACGTTAATGTTGAAGAAGGCACAAAAAGAGTGATGAACAATACAAAACTCTACGCCAAGCTTCTTGGTAAATTTAAAGATGATAAAAGTCTTACTGATGTAAAGAATTTTCTTGATGCCGGAGATTTTGAAAAAGCTAAGGCAGCGGCTCACACGCTCAAGGGGCTTGCTGCGAATTTATCTCTCATTGAACTTTTTAATCAGACTCTTGAATTGGAGACGCAAATAAAAGCAAAATCCGTCAATCCCGGTCAATTTACTGCGGTAGAAAATGCTTATGCTCAAACTTTAACTGAAACAGATAAGGTTATAGCGCAATATGGCTGATAACAGACCAACAGTACTTGTTGTTGATGATGTTGATATGAACGTCGTCATTCTCGAAGAAATCCTGAAGGAAAAGTATAATATATTAACTGCCAATAACGGCAGGGAAGCGCTGGAAATACTCGGCGACGCCAGTCCTCTTCCGAAGATAATTCTGCTTGATGTTATTATGCCTGAGATGGACGGGCGCGAGATGTTTGAGTTGATGATAACCAACGAGAAACTCAAACGGATACCTGTCATTTTTATCACTGCAGAAAATGATTCTGAAAGTGAGCTTTTGGCGGCGGGAGCGGTTGATTTTATCAATAAACCGTTTAAGGCTGATATTGTACAACTGCGTGTCAAAAACCAAATCGAGCTAAAAAATTACAGTGACAGTCTTGAACAAATGGTTGTGGAGAAAACCGCTGAAGCTACAAAGACTCTGGACAGCACTTTGCAGGGACTTGCAAACATAATTGAACACCGTGATTTGGAATCAGGGGAACATGTAAAAAGAACCCAGTTTTTTGTAAAAGCGCTTGTTGATTATCTGATAGAAAGCGAATCTGTTTATGCTGATGAATTGAGAAAATCGCAGCCGGATATAATTATGAAATCCATGGCTCTTCATGATGTTGGAAAAATTGCGATACCGGACAAAATACTTCTTAAACCCGGAAAGCTGGATCCTGAGGAATATGAAATAATGAAAACGCATACAACAAGGGGCAAGGAGATTATCGGCGAACTTGGCGATATAAATAATTCGCTGTATCTTAAACATTGTGAAGATATTTGTTACGGTCATCATGAACGCTGGGACGGCAAAGGATATCCGCGTAAACTGGCAGAAAAAGAAATTCCGCTGACAGCCCGCCTTGCATCTCTTGCGGATGTATACGACGCTCTTGTATGTGCCCGTGTATATAAAGCCGCAATGTCATATGAAGAAGCAATTAGAATAATTGCTGAAGGAAAAGGAACGCAATTTGATCCTGTATTGGCCGATGCAGTAATCCAGATACAGAACCAATTCAGGGAGATTTCACAGAAATATCATTAGTTGGTTATTTTATGCTTTTTTATTGTAACCTTTCAAAGAAATGGAGTTATATTTAGTATGAATAATGAGAAAATTGAAAAAAAGAAAATTCTTCTCGTTGATGATGATGAAATACAGCATGCAATTGTTGAAAAAATGATATGTGATGAGTATGATTTACTTAAAACAACCTCAGGGGATGAAGCTTTAAAGTATTTGTGCAGCAGAGATTGTATTCCTGATCTGATTTTATTGGACATATTCATGCCGGATATGAATGGATGGGAAATATTCTCCAGAATAAAGGCAATAAGTCTTTTAAAAAATGTTCATATTGCTTTTTTCACGTCTTTACATGAACCAGAAGATGAAAAGCGTGCATATGAAATGGGAGCCGTTGATTTCATTACAAAACCATACAAAAGAGAAGATTTATTAAAAAGAATAAAAAACATAATTGAGAAAGACTAAAAGCCCCTCGTGTGGTACTTTTTCTCCTGACAGGACTCCAAGTAACATTTTTAAGCATACATTCTTGTTGAAAGAACTGGAGGTGGCGGGAGTCGAACCCGCGTCCCAATACGCGAAACATAAACATCTACAGATTTAGCCGTTTATTAAATTGTCGGGGTAGGCTTGGCTAAACGGCGCGCGGCCTGTCCGTATTCCGGGAAATCTTATCATGCTGCCTCCGGAAGCGGCAGCACAACCAGCCCTGATTGCGACGCGGAATTTGTTCCTCAGAGCGGCGGAACAGTTCCACGCAGTTATGCTGCTAAGGCGTAACTGTAACTGTCATTGTTGGCAGTTAAATTTTTGCCCAATCAGGAGATGAGCGCTCCATCTGCAGTCTATACCCCGAGACGTACCAGTCGAAACCGGTGCACCCCCGACAGTGCGCCGACAGCGCAACAAGTTCAATATATAACAACAGACTGAAATTTTCAATGGATTTTTTCTATTTTTCATGATATACTTAAAAATATGGCTTCTTTTGCGGCATATTCTGTACAGGTTTTATCAGAAGAAGAAGAAAAACTTGTTGGAGAAATCGAAGACTGGCTTAAGGAAAAAAATCTTCAGGATTACAATCTGGTTCATGAAAGGTTTAGACGGCTGCGAAATTTGGGAAATGCGGTTTTTGATTATCCTTCAATAAAGGAAACCAAGTATTTAAAAGATATATTGATAAATGAAAATCAACTTACCGAGTCATTGCTTGCATTTTCTTCCACTTCTCATTTGCTCAGAATCCCTGCAAAAGTAGCGGCATTACGCAGTTTTTTAGTTGCCAAATTTCATGCTTTTTCCCTGCTTTCCCGTCTTTCTGCGGAAAATGAGAATTTTTATGCACCTGCAAAAAACATCTCCTTTTATGTGGTTTTTACATTGATGGCGGAAGATGTGTATTTTTCGTGCCTGGAAGACCCCAACTTTTCCAGCAATACAAAGTCTAAACTTGCGGATGATTTGATTGCTCTTTGGGACAGCGGCACTGACCTTCGTAGTATCCGCCATCTTTCGGCGCTTTCTTCACTTTGGACAGCCAGAGATTCTTCGCCTCCAAGTTTTGGAACAATGGACGGCAACACTGAATTATTGAGAATTTCTATCAGCATGGACACTTTTACCGAATGGGAAGATTTTTTAAAAGGAGAATCAACCAATGACAAAACCAGATGGGCGCTGGAAGAATTTCTTTTTGGTTTGTCTTACGAAGAAATTTTGCAGGTGCGCAGCAGATTAAGGCGTTTCGGCGTTACTTCCGTGGGGCATGATGAATTACGTTCTTATCTGGATTCCAGACCTGTTTATTCGGTTTTAAATGTTGATGATCCGCGGGCTATTTATGATTTCTTTGTTGAAAGGCGTGATGCGTGTTTTTTACGCAAGAGAGTTTCAGCTCCAGGGCCTCTTAATACTCTTGAAGAAATATATTTAAAGTACCGCATTATCTTTGAACCTGCCTGATTATTGATTGTCGTACTGCTGTATTTCATCAAGTATATATTCCAGCGTAATTCCCGCTTTTTCAAACATTGTCTCTGAATCTTCGCCGGCATGGTAGCGGCGCTGGCAAACCACCCGTTTTATTCCGCAGTTAATAATTAACATGGCGCAGGTTCTGCATGGGGTCATGCGGCAGTAAAGAGTAGCGCCGTCAATGGGAATTCCCAATTTTGCAGCCTGGCATATCGCGTTTTGTTCCGCATGAACTGTCCTGACACAATGGGTAGTAACATTACCGTCTTCATGAAGCATCTTTTTATACTGATGCCCGATTTCATCACAGTGCGGAAGACCTGCCGGAGCGCCGACATAGCCGGTCACGAGAATTTGCCTGTTTTTGGCAATTACGCAGCCGGATCTGCCCCTGTCGCAGGTCGCTCTTTTGGAAATCGCTTCGTTGACTTCCATAAAATATTCATCCCAGGTCGGCCTGATATAATCACTCATTTTTTACCCCAAAAAATGTACATTCAAGGCTGTTTCGAAACTAAGTCGAACCGAAGATTCGTTGTTTTTGAACAAACTATTGCCTGCATATTTTAACAAAAAGCGGGTGCCAATGTCAAATTTTGGATGAGGAATTCATACGAATCTGCCGATAATGAAGAGCGGTGAACTTTTTACATAAACCGGTATTATTTTTCCCTTTTTTGGTTTTCCTTTTTTCCATATTAGGAAGCGTGGGGCTGCTTTATGCCGATGACTTGATTCATGTTGTCGGAAGGGGAGAAACCGTCTATTCAATTTCCCGTTTTTACAGCGTCAGCGCAGACGATCTTATGAGGGCAAACAAGATTACAGACCCTTCCAGATTACAGGCGGGCAGCCGGCTGATTATACCGTCATCCGCAGAAACAGCCGTTTCCGGTGTTCAGGCATTAACCGATTACCGGGTTGTTAGGGGCGATACTCTTTTTAGCATTGCCCGGACTAACGGAATATCCCTTCAAACTTTACTGGATATCAATAAGTTTTCTTCCAGTCATATTTTACGGGTTGGAGAAGTTATTAAAATTCCAGGGCGCCAGTCCGGGAACAGTTCCGCTGTTTATTCGATGAGATGGCCTGTTACTGCAAAAGACATAGCCTATATGACCGGGCAAATGGGTGTTGTTGTAGAGGGTGAACATAATGAATCTGTAAGAAGTCTTACCCAAGGGCAGGTAATTTCTGCCGGCCCCTGGCGGAAATTCGGAAGAGTAGTAATTGTAGAGACAACAGCAGGGTATTTGTATATGTACGGCGGCTGCGAAAGCTTGTCGGTAAACGTTGGAGACAGAATATCGCCGGGCACTGAAGTTGGGAAATTGGGAATTAACACAGTCTCCAATAAACCCCAGCTTTTCTTTATGGTTTTCCGAAGTGATACTCCGATAGATCCGGCTTTAGCGCCGAGAACCTGAAAATAATTGAGTAAAAAGTCCAAGAGGAAAAAAGATGGAAGTTGGAATTGAAAAAATAGAAAAACGGTCAAGAAAACCTTTAAGCAAGAGTCATAAAAAAGTTAAAATACAAAAGGAATCTGATCCGCTTTCTCTGTATTTCAGGCAAATTTCCAGATTTCCGCTTTTGACACTGCAGGAAGAACAAAACATCAGCGAAAAAATTGTAAGCCTGCGGGACAAGATAGCAATGCTTGAAAATGATAAAAATAAAGATATTGATATTACCAGTGAAAAAGCCGCTCTCGACAGCGCTCTTATTCATTATAAAAATATAATGATAAATTCCAATCTGCGGCTTGTTGTTTCCATAGCCAAGAATTACCAGCATCGAGGACTCTCTCTGCTTGATTTGATTGATGAAGGCAACATCGGCCTGATTGAAGCTGTTGAACGGTTTGACTATACAAGAGGCTTCCGGTTTTCCACATACGGCACATGGTGGATCAGGCAGGCAATTATCAAGAGCATTGCCGACAAGGGACGTGTTATCCGCATACCAATTCATATGCTCAATACAATCAAGAAATGTTATTATGTAGCCAAACAGTTAACGCAGGATTTGGGGCGTGATCCAAAAGAAGAAGAACTTTCTGAATATTTGGGTCTGCCGGTTTCAAAAGTCAAAGAGATAGTAAAACTGTCACAGGAAACAACCAGTCTGGACACAATTGTTGATGACGGAAATCTCACTCGTTTGGCGGATCTGATAAAAGACGATCAAATGACCGAACCGTTTGAAATGGTTTTTTCCATGACTTTGCAGGAAACCATGAGCGGAATTCTTTCCCAGTTATCTGAAAGGGAAATGAAAATAATCCAGCTCCGCTTTGGCTTGACAGGTGAAAATCCCCTTACTCTGGAAGAAACAGGAAAGTATCTGGGAATAACCCGCGAGCGTGTCCGTCAAATTCAGGAAAAGGCTATCTGGAAACTCCGCACCCTGCGGGAATTAAAAGACCTGAAAGAGAACTAGTTTTCTGCCGCAGAGACACAGCCGTTGTGCCTCTGCGTTAGATTTTATCAGCCAATTTCCGCAATCGGCTGCTGCGAAGTTACCTGAGTTCCTGCGGGAACAAGGAAACGCACTCTTCCGGCTCCGCCTGCCTTAATTTCCAGTTCCATTTTCATTGATTCCATAATAAGGACTGTGTCGCCTGAATTAACCTGCGCGCCTTCGCTTACGGAAAACCTAAGTACTGTTCCGGCTACAGGAGCAAGTATAACAGCGCCGCCTCCTGATGGAGCCGGAGCTGCGGGCGCCGGAGCGGCAGGTGCCGGAGCGGCTGCCGGCATTGCGACGCCGCCAATTTCCGCTACCGGCTGCTGCGAAGTTACCTGAGTCCCTGCGGGAACAAGGAAACGAATCTTTCCTGCTGCGCTTGCTTTGATTTCCAGCTCCATTTTCATTGATTCCAAAATCATAATTGTAGTGCCGGATTGTACACTTGCGCCTTCATCAACCGCATAGCGAAGAACAGTTCCTGCTACAGGCGCCGGAACTGTAATGCTGCCGGCGGCAGGCGCACTGGCTGCCGCACCGCCGGCTGTAACCGCTACGGTTCCGGCAGGAGAAACGACTACCGCATAATTTGTTCCGTTTACATTGACATTGTATTTTTCTGCCTGACCGGCGGATTTTGCGGCGGCAGGAGCGGCAGCAACTTCGGCTTCCGGCTTAAATACAACAGGCCCCTCTGAACGTTTTTTAAAGAAATCGGGGGCGACTTTCGGGAACATGGCGTATGTGAGTACATCCTCCGGCGTAACATTACCGGTTCCAAGAACTTTCTTCGCCTCTTCTTCCAGTTTGGAATATTCGGCGGGAATATCATCTGCCGGGCGATGGGTAATTTCTTTCTCCATCTTGAGAGCTTCAAGCGACTTTTTAACAAGGTCGGGATTTTTTGGAGCAGGGCACGCGCCGTATCTGCCGGCAACCAAATCCTGAAATTCACCGGAAAGTTTGTTGTAACGGCCGAACAGCACATTAAAAACAGCCTGTGTTCCGACTATTTGACTTGTCGGCGTTACAAGCGGCGGATAACCAGCGTCTTTCTGGACAATGGCAATTTCTTTGAGAACATCGTCCATCTTGTCTGATGCGCCCTGTTCTTTTAGCTGGCTTTCCATGTTGCTTAACATTCCGCCGGGAACCTGGCTTACCAGAATGCGGGTATCCGCGCCGAGGAAGCTTGATTCAAACTTTTTATAGTTCTTGCGGACTTCGCGGAAGTAAGCTGCAATTTCCAGAAGCAGGTTGATATCCAGTCCTGTGTCGTATTCTGTGCCTTTGAAAATTTCTACCATTGTTTCTGTGGGGCTGTGGCTGGTTCCCATTGCCATGGAAGAAATTGTTGTATCCAGTATTTCAGCGCCTGCTTCCGCGCATTTTACAAGAGTCGCAACCGACATACCGGTTGTGGCATGGGTATGGATTTCTACGGGAAGATCTGTTGCTTTTTTTATCGCCTTTACAAGATCATAACCTTCGTAGGGTTTAAGAAGGCCGGCCATATCCTTGATACAGATAGAATCCGCACCGATTTCTACAAGCTGTTTGGCAAACTCCGCGTATTTTTCTATCGTATGGAAGGGTGTTACTGCGTAAGAAATGGTTGCCTGAATGTGCTTGCCGGTCTTCTTTGCGGCTGCGGTAGCGGCTATAAAGTTGCGGGGATCGTTACAGGCGTCAAAAATGCGGAAAATATCAACGCCGTCTTTTGCGGCATATTCCACAAATTTGGCGACAACGTCATCGGCGTAATGCCGGTAACCAAGCAGATTCTGGCCTCTTAATAACATCATAATCGGCGTTTTTGGAAGGACTTTTTTAAGTTTTTTCAGCCTTTCCCACGGGTCTTCGTTTAGGAATCGAATACATGAGTCAAATGTTGCTCCGCCCCAGGCTTCCAGTGCGTAAAAACCGGCTTTATCAAGTTTGTCACAAATAGGCAGCATGTCGGCTGTCACCATTCGGGTTGCAAACAAAGACTGATGAGCATCCCGCAATACCAAATCGGTAAGTTTTACTTTAGGCATTTTTCCCTTCCTTGTAAGAAAATAATTATTTTTTAGCAGAAATTAACAGCAGCGTTTACGGCTGCTACAATTTCATTGATACTACTGGAAAAATGGTTGTTTTTCAAGTAGGCGCGCTGCCGCCGGATCGTGTCGTTTCAATTCAAACCGGTTATAGTGTAATTGTTTTAAGAGAGAAACACATTCCCAAAGCGCTCAACTGACTTTAAAGTGATTTACCGATTTTTCCAACTCATCTACACCGGCTTTGGTGTTTTCCGCAGCCAATACGACAGAGCCGGACTC
>JAIRUY010000112.1 GCA_031254175.1 Treponema sp. | reverse complement strand
GCGTAATTCAAAACCTGTATACGCGTGGAAGCTGCTGCATTTGCGTCCATGTCGAAAGTCGCGCTGATTTGCGGAACAGGGAATTGCACAAGAGCCACATGTAAAAGATCCCCGGCAATTAAAAGTTTTTCGCCATTGCTTTCAATCTGATAAATTGTATGCCCGGGAGTGTGGCCGTAAGCGGCAATGGGACTAATTCCCGGCAGTATCTCCGTCAATCGCATGTTTAGCTGTGATGGTTCAAAAGTTATTACTCTTGTATTGGACTGCACATTCAGGTACGGAGCAAGAGCGGCAACCGCTCCCTGGTTTGGACTGGTTTTAGTAAAGTGCTCCAGTTCCCTTGCTGAAAGGTATATTTTTGCATTCGGAAAATTTGCAGTACCATTGTTTTGAAGGCTGCCGAAGTGATCTCCGTGCAGATGTGTTAAAAGGACAGCGTCTATATTTTCAGGTTCTACTCCAAGACTTTTTATCCTGTTAATCACCACACCTCCGGCGCCTGTTCCCGTATCTATGAGAATATTTTGTTCAGGGGTTTTAACAAGAAAAGCGTTTGTTGTATGCCTGAACCCCTGCGCCGGAATATAATGTTCAAGAACAGCCCGGTCTGCTTCTATCAGAATACCGGCATTTCCGTCTCTTTCGGATTCGACTATCATAAAAACTTCAATTTGTCCAATTCTGTATGAAAATATGCCAGAACTTTCATTCGCGTAGTTTGTTATTGCGATAATTACTATGAGTAATCCTGCCAATGCCATTTTCTTCATTTTTCTCTCCTTAAATACAAGAAAAATTATTTTGTCTTCATTATTTCAACGCCGTCCCAGTTTGCGGGCGGCGGATTGGATGCGTAGTCCACGCATCTTTTAAGCAGGTTCTCGGCGTTAAAATCACCCGGCAGAATCCCAAGAGTTTCTTTAAATTTTTCTGCTGCTTCACGGAAAGAGCGGGTGTAGTAAAGTTTCATTCCCTGATTGTGTACAGGCCATGCTTTTTGCTCTGCGGGAGAAAGGGTTTTCTTTACAGTGAAAATTCTTACGCCTCTTGTTTTGCCTTTTACCGCAACCGTATCAAGGAGTCTGTAGTTCAGGCCTGCGTTAGGCGAATTTTTTCGCAGTTCTTCAAACAGGCTCTCTGAAATCAAAATTCCGGAATGATATGTTTTGGTGAGTCCTTCCATGCGCGATGCAAGGTTTACGGCATCTCCGATTAATGTGTAATCCATCTTCCTTTCACTGCCGATATTTCCGACAGTTACCTCTCCGTAATTAAGGCCAATGCCAATCTGGAATTCGCATTTGCCGAGTTTTCGCTGATTGTTGTTAAAAACCTCTACGGCGTCAATCATTTCCAGCCCTGACATTACAGATTGCAGCGCGTCATCTTCGTGTTTTTCAGGCGCGCCCCAAAATGCCATGATGGCGTCCCCGATGTATTTATCTACAATGCCGTTTCTGTTGTAGATAATATCTACCTGCCCTGAAAAATAGCGGTTAAGCGAATTTACCAAGTCATCCGGCGCCATGCCTTCGGAAATGGTAGTAAAAGAACGAATGTCTGAAAAAAGAATCGAAAGCTTACGGTTGTCGCCGATAAGCATTTTTTCAGGGGAGGCGAAGAATTTTTCTATTACATCATTGGGAACATACTTCTGAAAAATATGACGGATGCGCTCTTCTTTTTTTCCCGCAAGAACCGCGTCAAAAGCATACTTCTTTATTTGTCCGTATGCCCTGTTCAGCTCTTCCGTCATCATATTGAATGTTTGGGCAAGAACTCCGGTTTCATCGCGGTATTCAACTTCCACTCTGGCCGAAAGGTCTGATGTTTCAATAATGTTGTTCATTGCTTGGACAATCCGTCTAAGAGGACTTGTAAAGAAGCCGGTAATCAGCAGCAAAAGGGCAACGGCAGCGGCAAGAGCGGCGCTTAGGGTAATTATTGTCTGAAAGGCTATCTTTTGCGCGTCACGATAAAAGACATTTTCTTTTTCGCTGATTATAAAAAATGAGTCAAAGGGAGCAAAATAAAAAAACTGGAAAATACGTTTTTCTCCTCCAATAACGGCTGTTTGAAGCCCCTGGTTTTCTTCAGAGAGAATCTTTAAAAGCCCGTCTTTTTCATCAAGCAGAAGTCCCGGATCAGAACTTGCTATCGTTAAGTTTCCATGTTTGTCTACGGCAAAAATAATTTCTGTATCGCTTAATATTATGCTTCGCCCGTAATGTTCTACAGCTTTTTTTACAGCCTCGACCATGTCAGGCCGATTGGTAAGCTCATTTTCCACAAGGAGCGCCCATTGGTTTTCCGTATATTTTTCAAGTTCTCCCAGCTTAAAGCCAAGAAGCTGGCGGGCGAGGCGGGTGACCCCGTTTACGGCGTTAAAATAAGACGCTGTTTCCGCAAGAAGCAAAGAGACAATAATCAAAGGCAGGACAACAAGGAACATTTTTAACCGGATTTTCATATCGGGCACCTCAAAAAACCATTGTTTTAATCCCATTTTAATTTAATTGTTTAAATATCTCAAGCAGTATAACGGTCTTTCCGATATTAAGAATATGAAACGTTATAGTATTAAGTGCTTACCGGGCAATACAGAGTACATTGATATTCTGAAAGAAATGGACAGTGAGTTTCTGGTTCGCTTTACCCGCAATAATAACGGCAACATTAAAACAACCGAAGAAACCATAACCAGACATCTTTTTAATATTTGTGTACAAACCGGATATTTAAATCCGATGACCGAAAGTTCGGTAGCCTGAAAAAACGGCTCAATTTATTGTGCCTGAAAAAAACAAAGAATGGTTCAATGACTCTGGATTTTGGGAACATTATGCTCCCATTATGTTTGATGACAGTCATTGGGCTGAAGTGCCGGCAGTCGCAGACGGTGTCACACACCTTTCCCGCTTTGATTTATACAGTGAAACATCCAATCAAAAGTATAGCTCGCCTCCCAGGATTCTTGACCTTTGCTGCGGTTTCGGCAGGATAAGCGCCGAGCTTGCCCGCAGAGGCTTTGCCGTAACGGGCGTCGATATAACTGAGAGTTATCTTCGTACCGCAAGAGAAGAAGCCTCTTACGAAAACCTCAATATTGAATATATAAATGCTGACGCAAGGGAGTTTGTGAGACCTGATGTTTTTGATGCGGCGGTAAGTCTTTATATTTCACTTGGTTATTTTTCGAATCAAAAAGACGATTTTTTGCTTGTAAAAAATGTATATAAATCCCTGAAAACAGGCGGCTCATTTATAAT
>JAIRUY010000085.1 GCA_031254175.1 Treponema sp. | reverse complement strand
CATTTTTGCGCAAAACTCCACAGCGCCAACCTTTCGCGCCTGCCCACGTATTTTTTTGCAGGGCTTTAGACCGAACAAGTCTGGCATCGTAAATATTTTTCAGTTTTTAGCATTTTTTTTGGTTTTGTATTATATTCTGATTTTGTGGCAAATAGCGTCAAAATTAAATATAGTTTATCTTGACTTATCGGTTTTTATATAGGATAGTTATATACATGAGTGATTATCTTGATCCCAACAATGAGGAGCTCCTCAAAGATTTTTTCAGCGAGGCCCAGATGCAAGTAGATACATTGGAACAAAATGTGTTGGTTCTTGAAAGCGAAGGAGCCAATAAAGATGCTGTGGATGAGATTTTCCGGGCGGCTCATACCTTAAAAGGCGGTTCCGCCACTGTAGAAATGATGGAACTCTCTAAATTCACACATCTTGTCGAAGATGTTTTTGATGCAATCCGCTCTGATCAAGTTGCGGTAAATGAAGATGTGGTAGATACGCTTCTTCAGGCAATAGATGTAATTAAAGCAATGCTCGATCAGCGGATGAACGGCTCTGTTTATCAGGAAGATACTTCCCAGATAGAAGGCAAGCTTCGTGCGCTTCTGCCGGAAAAAGGCAAGACGGCTGCCAAAGCGCCCGCAAAAGCCCCTGTCAAAGCGCCTGCACCGGCGCCGGCTGCTCCTTCGTCTTCGGCCGGTAGTCTTACTGTTAATGAACTGGAAGAACTTAAGGAATCGGTTGACGGCGGAATGCCCATATACAGGGTTTCTGTCAAATTTGATGAATCCAGTTTAATGAACACTGTCGGCGGTATTCAAATATATGCGGCTCTTAAAAGTTCCGGTACAATTTTGCGAACCGTTCCCGATTTTGAACAGCTTTATGCGGATAACTTTTTCCCAGTTGTGGATTATTATATTGCGTCTCAGCAAACCACTGAAAAACTCAAAAAGAATTGTATTGTGCCGGATGTAAGCCTTGATGCCAATGTTACCGATATTTCTGCTTTAATTGGCTCTGCATCGCCCGCTCCTGCAGCGAAAGCGCCTGCACCAGCGGCAACAACGCCAGCACCTGCACAGGCGGCAGCGCCCGCGCCTGTAGCAACGCCAGCGCCAGCGGCGGCGGCTCCTGCGGCAGCGAAACCGTCCGGCGCCGCAACTTCCGAAGATGCCAAAAAGGCCGGAAAAGAAGCAGGTTCAATACTGCGCGTTGATTCCAAACGAATTGATGATCTTTTAAATCTTGTTTCCGAAACAGTTATTACAAAAGCAACATTTAACCAGATCACAATGCATTTTAACACGCTTACAAACCATTTTCGCAGCATAGAAAACCAATACCGTGATAAAATCAGGAGTCTTTTTGACAGCTTGCCGGGTTATCTGGAGAATATTCAGGAAGGCAAATCTATAAAGGATATAAAAAAAGATATAAACGAATCATACGGAGATATTTTTTCACTATTTGACGGTTTTGAAGCTTCATTCAAGAGCAGTATGGCAAAATTCCGCTCAACATCGCAAAACCTCGGCAGAATAACAGGCGAACTTCAGGAAGGAGTTATGCGGATTCGCATGGTTCCGATCAGCCAGATATTCAGCCGTTTTCCGCGTCTTGTGCGTGATCTTTCCAAGTCCCTGAATAAAAAAATCAATCTGGTCATAGAAGGTGAAGATACAGAACTTGATAAATCAGTCATTGAAGACCTTCTTGATCCAATTATGCACTCTGTACGAAACTCCATCGATCACGGAATTGAATCCATAGAAGACCGGCGCGCTGCCGGTAAACCGGAAGAAGGCATGGTGCTTTTAAAAGCCGCCAATGAAGGCAACATGATCGTGATTGAGATTGGAGACGACGGCAAAGGTATAGACGTTGATGCAGTGAGAAAAAAAGCCATTGAGCGTGGAATCATCAGCCCGAATAAAGTCCTTACCGATGTAGAAGCGTTTAATATGATTTTTGACCCCGGTTTTTCTACAGCAGCCCAGATAACCAGTATTTCAGGACGCGGCGTGGGCCTTGATGTTGTGCGCCGTCAAATTGACGAACTTAACGGAACAGTTACCGTAAACTCTGAACGCGGCAAGGGAACAAAGTTTGTAATAAAACTGCCGCTTACATTGGCAATTATTCAGGGTCTTCTGGTACGTGTCGGCCCTGAAATCTATTCCATTCCGATAACATCTGTTATAGAGAGTCTGCGCATTAAACCGGATGAGATAAAAAAGATCGATAACTACGAAGTATTTAATATTCGTAATGATGTAATTTCTCTGCTCAGGCTGAACCGTCTTTTTGGAATTAAAACAGAAGAACAGACGGAATATCACTTTATAGTAATTGTCGGTACCGCGGAAAAGAAGATGGGCTTTATGGTAGACAGCCTCATTGGTGAAGAAGATGTGGTTATTAAGCCTCTGCGGGATCAATTTACCAATTCTCCGGGAATTGCCGGAGCTTCGATACTGGGAGATGGATCGGTATCTCTTATTATTGATGTCAGTCAGTTGTTGGAGCTGGGACTTAAAAAAGAAGCGGAGCAGCGCCGATACCGCGAAGCTTCGACACGGTAGGATTTATGAAACTTTGTTTCATGTTCGATTTAAATACGCATCTATACAGATGCGTTATGTAGAGGTTAATAATGGCGGCAGAAATAAAAGATTTAGCGCAGGTAAACGCCGACTTACAGGAACAAAAAGAAAGGGCGGAGAACGTAGACTTTAAAATGGTTACTTTTTCTCTTGCCGGGAAAGATTACGGCGTAGACATTATGAATGTAAAGGAAATCGCAAAAGCCGATAAATTTACCTTTGTGCCCAACGCCGCTTCTTATGTGCGAGGTGTGTATAATCTTCGCGGAGATATTATCCCGATTGTTGATTTAAGGACATTCTTTCATTTACCTTTGGAAAACAAGGCCGGAAGTCTTGAAAATATGCTTATTCTTCATATAAACGATCAGGTGTATGGAACCATTGTAGACAAGATCGATAAGGTTGTGGGGATTAATCATGAAGCAATTCAGCCTCCGCATCCCATCTTTGGCGATATAAACATTAAATTTATCGAAGGTGTTGTTGAAAAACAGGGCGATCTTTATATTATCCTTGATGTTGTTCGTATATTCAGTGTAAACGAAGATGATAAAAATAAATCCCACGCGGGAGTTGCCGATTCCGGCGATCACTTTATTCCGCCTCCGGCAAGAGATGACGCATCCCAGCAGAAACTTGCCGCCGATTCTGCCATTGGTTTTATACAGGAAAGCCTTTTAGCTTTAAAGCGTTTTGCCTCTACAAGTGTTAATGATCTGTGGCTGCACAAACGTTTTGCCGAATGGAGTATCGGCCGTTCGGGAGATTCGTTACAGTTAAGAAGCGCGTCAGAAGCGGATGAATTTCTGGCTTCCTTTCCATCACCTTTCACAGGAGAGTTCTGGAAAGAACCTTATGCCAATTCCGTTAAAAAAGTTCTGCCGGAATTATCATTGTCAAGTATAAATGTATGGAATATTGGCTGCGGAAAGGGCTATGAAACTTTCTCTTTTGCGTGTATACTTAAAGCGAAATATCCCAATGCTCGTATAAAAATATGGGCTAACGATAACGATATTATGGCTATTTCACAGGCTCCTAACATGGTTTATGAGCTTGATGAATTACCGGAATATTGCAGACAGTTTATGGTGCATGGGCCGAGCGGTTATTCTTTTAATCAGGCTATCAAGGATTCTATTGTTTTTGAATACCATGATGTGATGAATGAAAATACCCTGCCGGAGCTGGATTTTATTCTTATCAGAGATGTATTATCGTTCCTGCCGGCTCAGGAGCAGACCAGAATTATTGTGGATTTTTCGGATAAGCTAAAAACCAATGGGATTATATTCGTTGGAAGAAACGAAGAACTTACCGGAGCTTTGTGGCATGCAACGGCCGATGATCCTGTTTCAGCTTTTTTACATAGTGCATAATAATCTTATTAAGGAGTGAATTATGAGAGTCGAGTATATCAACCCTTTTGTGGAAGCCACCTTTAATGTACTTAAAGAGGTGTTGAATTGCGAAGTTAAACGCGGTGAAATTTACCTGAAACCTACTTCGATGGCCATAATGGGCGTTGCGGCTTTGGTAGGTCTTGCCGGTGATGTTGAAGGGCGTGTTCTCTTTGATATGAAAAAAGAATCGGCTTTACATATAGCCGGCGCCATGAATGGTGAAAATTTCACGGTTCTTGACGAGCTTGGCAAGGCAACCATTCAGGAACTTGCAAATATGATTACCGCCCAGGCAGTTACAAAACTGCACGATCTGGGATTTAAATTTGATCTTACTCCGCCGGCTCTCTTTACCGGTGAGAATATGGAGGTTTCTACAAACTTGGGAGAAGTAGAAGCGCTTATTGTACCGATGGATCTGGGCGCAAACGGCAAAATTGAAGTAAACGTTGCTATCCGCGAGCGTATAAAGTAATTTTCTGCTTAATTTTATTCTAGATCACGCCGCCCCGTGCGGCGTTTTCCGGGCGGTTAGCTCAGTTGGTTAGAGCACCAGCTCGACACGCTGGGGGTCACAAGTTCGAGTCTTGTACCGCCCATAACTAAGTCTAGCTCCGTCAAGACTTAGTTATGGGTAATGTCTTAAGTTTATAAAGATAAAAAACCCTTTGGACACCTTGAACAACGGAATGGCTTACCTCAAATATAGCTGTAACGCAAAAAGGGAAATTATTGATACAAAATATTCCTTATTATGCCGATTATACCGAGGTTTTATTGGCTCTACAGTGAAATTGCTTCTTTATGTCAAAAAAATACCCTTCCAGACGCTGTTTGAGGGTGATATGATACTAACAATATTTTTATTTTGGAGGACTATTATGAAAAGAATCGTGATGGTGTTGTTTGTGCTTCTGGTTGCTTGTTCTTTTGCCTTTGCAGGCGGTCGTACAACCCCAGGAAAACTTGACGTTGGCATTGCTATGCCGGAAACACACGTTCAGCGCTGGGTAAAAGACGGCAATTCGCTCAGAGACGAAGCTGCAAAACGCGGATACCGCGCTGAGGTACAGTGGGCTGATGCAAACCAGGCTACCCAGAATCAGCAGATTCAGAGCTTCCTTACTCAGGGAGCCAGGGCGCTGGTAATCGGGAACATCAATGATGGTGTTGGCTCGGTTGTTGCCGAGGCCGCCAGAGACAAGGTGATGGTTGTAGCTTATGACAGGATAATCCAAAATTCTGCGGATTATGATTATTTTATCACTTTTAACAACTTCAAAGTCGGTCAGCTTCAGGCCCAGAGCCTTGTTGACTCAATGAATCTGAATGCGGCTACTGCTGCGAATCCCAAACTTATCACCTTGTTTGCCGGTTCGCCGACCGATGGTAATGCCTTTTTCTTTTTCGACGGAGCCATGAGCATACTTAACCCCTATATTGACAGGGGAGTGCTTAGAGTTATCGGACCCTATCCCAGATCATCCTCCGATACTGCCAACTTCATGCGCATTGCAACAGAAAATTGGCAGGCCCCCCTTGCTAAAACCAGAATGGAAAACCTGCTTACCAACGATGCCAGAGCTGTAACCCTTGACGCTGTTTTGTGTCCCAATGACCCAATAGCCCGCGCCGTTATTGAAGCTCTAAAGGCGGACGCAAAATATCGCACCAGATTACCTTTTACATCCGGTCAGGATGCTGAGTTTGATACGATGATTTCCATCAGGAACGGTGAACAGACCAGTACAGTCTTTAAGGACACCGGAGCGCTTGCTGCTGCAGCCATTCTGCTGATAGATCAGGTTATGAAAGGCCAGCCCGTTAATATACCCGGCGCGGTTCTTGCTTCCGGCGACCTTAGAGAGATAGGAAACACTGGCAGAAAGTATGTGAATACATACCTCTTGGATCCTGTTCTGGTTACAAGAAGCAATATTAATGCACCGGTGGACGCTGGTTTCTTCACGGCCGCTGAGGCTGCTCAACTGCGATAACTAAGCAGTGGGCAGGCAATGGGCAAAGATCTTTCTTTGCCCATTGTTTGATGCTATTACTTTAAGTCCGGGGGATTTTTATGAGCGAATATATTCTTGAGATAGAAAATTTAACAAAAGAATTCCCCGGCGTAAAGGCGCTGAAGAATGTCAGTGTAAAAATTAAAAAAGGTGAAATACATTCGATTTGCGGCGAAAACGGCGCAGGCAAATCAACCCTTATGAGCGTGGTCTCGGGTGTTTACCCAAAGGGTACTTACGAAGGAAAAGTTAGATTCAAAGGGCATGAAACCAATTATGCCAGTGTAAAAGACAGTGAAAAGGAAGGGCTTGCCATTATCCACCAAGAACTGGCATTAAGTCCCTACCTTCCTATTTATGAAAATATTTTCCTGGGTCATATGCAGACAAAGTTCGGCATTATTAACTGGAATAAATATAAAAAAGAATCAAAAGATTATCTTAAAATTGTAGGACTGAATGAGCCGCCGGAAACAGTTGTCAGTAAGCTTGGTGTTGGGAAACAGCAGCTTGTAGAAATTGCCCGCGCCCTTTCAAAGAAGGCGGAGCTATTAATTATGGACGAGCCGACTTCTTCGCTCAACGATGATGAAAGCGAAAAACTCCTTAATTTGATTCTGGAGTTCAAGCGCCAGGGTATTACTTCGGTGGTAATTTCACATAAGCTGGGCGAAGTTCTTAAGGTTGCCGACACAGTTACAATTTTACGGGACGGCAAATCCATTAGCACTTATGATGTAAAAGCCGACAATCTCACAGAAGAAATGATCATTAAGGACATGGTTGGCCGCGATTTAACCCACCGCTTTCCTGAACGGAAACACTCAGTGGGAGACACGGTTATGGAAGTAAAAAACTGGACAGTTTACCACCCTGAATATCATTCGATAAAAGTGGTCGATGATGTATCCTTTTATCTGCGGAAGGGGGAAATACTGGCGTTTTGCGGCCCCATGGGTGCAGGGCGCACTGAATTAATGATGAGCCTTTTCGGCAGATCATACGGTTCCAAGAGCGAAGGGGATTTATTGCTGCACGGCAAACGCATGGTATTCAAGAACGCCAGAGCTGCCATTAAATCCGGGATTGGTTTTGTTTCGGAAGACCGTAAATCGCTTGGACTTGTGTTGATTCAGGATGTTAAGACAAACATTTCTTATGCGAGCCTTAATAAACTGTCTCGTTTTGGTATCATGGATGAACACAAAGAACTAAAGGAAGCAGAACGCTACCAAAAAGACCTTAATATCAGAACTCCATCAGTGTATCAGGTTGTAAGAAACCTTTCCGGCGGTAATCAGCAAAAAGTGGCGGTTAGCAAAACGCTTCTTGCAAGTCCTGAAATTCTTATTGTTGATGAGCCGACCAGAGGCATAGATGTAGGCGCTAAAACAGAAATATACGGTATTCTTAATGATATGATCGCAGCAGGAAAGAGCATAATTATGGTAAGTTCAGAACTGCCCGAAGCAATTGGAATGGCTGATAGAATCTATGTTATGAACGAAGGAAAAATAAAGGGAATGTTGATGAGCGAAGAAGCAACCCAAGAAAAAATCATGCATTTGGCATTGGTAGGATAAGGAGTTAACATGAGTGGGAAAACTAATACAATGAACAATTGGTCTGTGGTAACAAGCAATATTCGCAAGTATTCCATGTTTATTATTCTTGCAATAATAATGGGGGTTTTTGCTTTTCTGACCAACGGTATTAACTTAAGTCCCCGGAACATTACCAATATATTTTTTCAGTATAGCTATGTGCTTATACTGGCTGTTGGCATGGTTCAGGTGATAATAATAAAGGGTATTGACCTTTCCGTTGGTTCGATCTGCGCGTTTGTCGGCGCTCTAAGCGCAATGTTGTACAACCGTCCCTTGGATATGTTTAGTACCGTAGCTCTGGCGCTTTTGATGGGTCTTGTTATAGGTGCGTGGCATGGGGTATGGGTTGCTTATGCAAGGCTTCCGGCGTTTATTGTCACATTGGCTGGTATGCTTCTATTTAGGGGACTTACTTACATTGTTACCAAAGTTAACCCTGTAAGCCTTAGGGATATGGGTTATTCCTATATGTCAACAGGAACCATAGATGAGCTTTTTAGTTTGGAACGTTTTGGGAATTATTTCCCTGCTGCCTTTATTCTGGCAGTTGTTGTGTTAATTATTTTTTTTATTGTGGAGTTTGAAGCTGCCTTGCGGAAAAGAAAAACAGCCAGTGAACATAATCATCATGTTGCACCCATAGGTTTTATTATTTTTAAACTTGTCATTGTCACAGTTTTGACTCTTATTCTTGCTGAGCGTTTTGCAAGGTTCAGGGGGCTCCCGATTGTAGTAATAGTGCTTTTGATAACGGTTTTTCTTTTTCATTTTCTTCTTAACAATACTGTCCTTGGCCGTTATATTTACGCAGTTGGCGGAAATGATCGTTCCGCCAAACTTTCAGGAATAAACTCGGAAATGGTAACTTTTATTGTGTTCTGTTTTATGGGAATGTTGACCGGTCTTGCAGCAGTTGTTTCAACCGGCTATATGAACAGTGCTTTGCCCCAGGCAGGCAATCTTTTTGAACTTGACGCAATTGCCGCCTGTTATATTGGCGGTGTTTCGGCCGCAGGCGGAATAGGCACTGTAGTAGGAGTAATTGTCGGTGGTCTTGTAATGAGCGCCATCAACAATGGAATGTCTATTATGAACATGGGTGCGCATCACCAATTGGTTGTAAAAGCTTTAGTTCTTTTGCTGGCAGTGTTTTACGATGTTTACACTCGCCGCAAAGCCGGACTTGGTTGATATATACAGGTTGATATATAAATATGAAAACACTTTGCGGAATTGACTTGGGAACCCAGAGTTGCAAGGTTGTTATATACGATTATAACGGAAAAAAAATTGTGGAAAGCGCCCAGTCGCCGCTTGACATGATTTCGGAAAACGATGGTACTCGTGAGCAAAAGGCAGAATGGTACAAAGAAGCGCTTAAGGCTTGTTTTGAAAAATTAAGTAAAGCTGCAAAAAAAGATATCGTTGCCCTGGGGGTTTCAGGGCAGCAGCACAGTTTTGTGCCGTTAGACGCAAAGGCCGTGCCTCTTTACAATGTAAAACTCTGGTGTGATACTTCTACGCATGAAGAATGCGAAGAACTTACCAAAGCCGCCGGCGGGGAAGCAGCGCTGATAAAAGCTGCCGGCCTTCCCATGAGGCCCGGTTATACAGCGCCTAAGGTGCTTTGGCTTAAAAAACATAAGCCAAAAGCTTTTGCCAAGCTGGCACATATACTCCTGCCGCACGATTATATCAATTTTCTGCTTACAGGAAATTACAGCGCAGAATATGGGGACGCCTCCGGCACTGCCCTTTTTGATTTGCGCAAGCGCAAATGGTCAGAGAAAATATGCAATTACATTGACCCAATTGTTTACAATTGCCTGCCGCCCCTTATTGCGCCGGGCGGGTCGGCGGGGACTGTTTCCGCGCTTGCCACTGCCGAATACGGCATACCTCAAGGGGCGCTTGTGTCAGCAGGCGGCGGAGACAACATGATGGGTGCAATCGGAACCGGCACTGTACAGGACGGTTTTCTTGCCATGAGTCTTGGCACTTCAGGAACCCTTTTCGGCTTTTCCCGCGAACCTGTAATTGATCCAACGGGAAACCTTGCCGCGTTTTGTTCTTCTTCCGGCGGCTGGCTGCCTCTGCTTTGCACAATGAACTGCACAGTAGCAAGCGAGGAATTTCGTTCCCTATTTGGCATTGGTATAGACGTGTTTGATGCAGAGGCTGCCAAAGCCCCTATAGGCGCAGAGGGCATTACTGTGCTACCCTTTTTTAACGGAGAACGCACCCCCAATCTGCCGCGCGGAAGGGCAAGCATAAATGGCATAACAAGCGCAAACTTTAAACGCCAAAATCTTGTCAGAGCTGCTCTTGAATCAGCCATTTTTGGCATGAGAATAGGCCTTGAAGGCTTTATCAAATTGGGCTTTAAGCCAAAGGAAATACGCCTTACAGGCGGCGGTTCAAAAAGTTCTGTCTGGCAGGGTATTGTTGCCAATGTTATGAATCTGCCTGTACGCATTCCCGCAACAAGCGAAGCCGCCGCCTTTGGCGGCGCTATTCAGGCTCTTTGGGCAATGGAGCAGCTTGCTGGAAAAGGAAGCTCCATTGAAACTCTGACCGAGGAACACATTGCATTGGAAGATGGTGCGCTTATAAAGCCGGATGCAAAACAGGTAAAGGCCTACAACACGGCCTATGAAGTATACTCACGGTATCTTGGGGCTTTGAGCCCTCTTTATAAATAAGTAAACACAATTCAGGAGACAATTATGGCTGATTTTTATGTTGGAAAAAAAGAATATTTTCCCCAGATCGCAAAGATCAAGTATGAGGGGCCAAAGAGTAAAGAACCTCTTTCGTTCAAGTATTATGATCCTGAAAAAAAAGTTGGCACAAGGACGATGAAAGATCATCTGCGTTTTGCTGTTGCCTACTGGCACAGTTTTTGCGCTGACGGTGTTGATCCCTTTGGTTCGGCCACCATGTCGCATCCCTGGAGCAAGGATGCCAAAAATCCCATGGAAGCAGCGGAGAACAAGCAGGATGCGGCTTTTGAGTTTTTTACCAAGCTGGGTGTCGGCTTTTATTGCTTCCATGACAGGGACATGGCTCCCGAAGGTGCAACACCGGTAGAAAGCGAAAAGAATCTTCAAACTCTGGTTCAAAAGGCAAAAAAACTTCAGGATGCTACAGGGGTAAAGCTTCTTTGGGGTACTGCCAATTTATTTTCTAATCCCAGGTTTATGAACGGAGCAGCCACAAATCCGGAATTTGGCGTAGTGGCGCTTGCTGCAGCCCAGGTAAAAGCTGCTATTGATGCTACAATTGAACTTGGCGGTCAGGGTTATACTTTTTGGGGCGGACGGGAAGGCTATATGAGCCTTTTAAACACTGACTTAAAGCGTGAAAAAGATAATCTTGCCCGCTTTTTGACTATGGCTAGAGACTATGGGCGCAAGCAAGGTTTTAAGGGCTCTTTTTACATTGAGCCTAAACCCATGGAACCTTCAAAACATCAATACGATTTTGACACTGAAACCGTTATCGGTTTTCTCCGCCACTACGGCTTGGACAAAGATTTTAGGTTAAATATCGAAGCCAATCATGCAGAGCTTGCCGGGCATGATTTTATCCACGAAATAGAAACTGCGGCAGTTGCCGGACTTTTCGGCTCTGTTGATGCGAACCGTGGCGACCCCATGAACGGCTGGGACACTGACCAGTTTCCCAACAGTTACTACGAAACAACAATGGCCATGTATAGCATTCTTAAGGCAGGGGGGTTCACTACGGGC
>JAIRUY010000070.1 GCA_031254175.1 Treponema sp. | reverse complement strand
CTGGCGCGCGCATTCTCGGTCTGTTAATTGCCAACAGAAAAGCTCAAGCCCTCAGCGATTTTGTTGGCGGAATACGGCTTGAACAGCCGAGCGGCTTTGCATTTTTGATAGGTGACACGGGAACTTTCATTGCCCACCCTGATTCTGCGCTGGTAGCGGAGCAATTTAACCCCATTGAACAGGCACAGCAGAATCCCGCGCTTAGATCGCTGGCCGATATGATCGCAAAAGTCCTTGCTGAAAAGTCTGGCCAAATCGAGTATGTTTTGAATGGCACAGAAAGCATAGCCACCTTTGCGGAGATACCCGGCCACCCCTGGAAGCTCATCGTTACCCTGGAAAAAAGAGATGCTTTTTCACATATCGCCTTTATCCGCTCCACAATGCTTGTAATAGGGATAATCTGCGCTGTTTTAGGCATTATTGCCGCAATACTCCTGTCCCTGTCCATCAGTAAACCAATCTTCAAAGTGGCGAACACGCTGAAGAAAATAGCACGAGGCAAGGGCGACATAGATCTGACGCATACCATTAACGTTAAGTCCAACGATGAAATAGGCGATATGGCAGGCCGTTTAAACCTGGTGTTTAAGGAAATGAAAGAGATGCTCCTCGGCATAAAGGAAGACGCAGGGGATCTCTCCGAGATCGGCACTGAACTTGCCAGCAACATGACCGAAACCGCTGCGGCGGTGAATGAGATTACCGCTAATATACAGAGTATCAAAAACAGGATGATCAACCAAAGCGCCAGCGTTACCGAAACAAACGCAACGATGGAGCAAATCACCGTCAATATCGACAAGCTCAACGGCCATGTGGAACGGCAAAGTTCCAGCGTGTCCAAATCGTCTTCCGCTATTGAAGAAATGCTTGCAAACATTCAATCGGTAACCCAGACGCTTTTCAGGAACGCCGATAACGTAAAAACCCTGCTGGACGCTTCCGAAGTTGGCCGCACCGGCCTGTCGGAGGTTTCAACTGATATACAGGAAATCGCACGCGAACCCGAAGGGCTTTTGGAAATCAACGCCGTAATGGAAAACATCGCCAGCCAAACCAACCTGCTTTCAATGAATGCCGCGATAGAGGCCGCTCATGCCGGGGAAGCGGGCAAGGGCTTTGCGGTAGTGGCAGCCGAAATCCGCAAACTTGCCGAAAGTTCAGGCGAGCAATCCAAGACAATCAGCACGGTATTGAAAAAAATAAAAGGATCAATCGACAAGATCACAACGTCCACAGAAAATGTTTTGGGCAAATTCGAAGCTATTGACTCAAGTGTCAAGACTGTGGCTCAGCAGGAAGAAAATATCCGCAACGCCATGGAAGAGCAGGGGCAGGGAAGCAAGCAAATCCTTGAAGCTATCGGCATGGTAAACGAAACAACGAAGCTTGTGGAAGCTGTTTCGGACGAAATGCTTGAAGGCTCCAAGGAAGTTATAAAGGAAAGCCAAAATCTGGAAAAAGTGACGCAGGAGATCTCCGGGGGCATAAATGAAATGGCCTCCGGCGCGGAACAGATAAATGTCGCCGTACACCGGGTAAATGAATTAAGCATTAAAAACAGGGAAGATGTAGACATGTTGTAGAAGGAAGTTGGAAAGTTCAAGGTTGAGTGACGCAGCAGGAATGCGGAGAATAGACTTTTGAGACAACTGCTAACACAAGCGTTAGCTTCCGGGCTGTCTCAAAAGTCTTGCAAAACAACTCTAATAGACAAATTACTCAAGAAGCTATAATATAAAACCACTATGTTTTATTCGATGGAAGTAATAAACGAAAGAAAAAACAAGCTTGTGGAAAAGCTGTCTTCCGAGTATGCCTTAAATCATATTTCGATGGAAGAATATGAAAGATTAATCGAGTACAGTCAAAAAGTTGAAACCGACAAAGAATTAAAAATCCTTGAAAAACTAATAGACGAAAATACCTCTGTTGAAACAAATACCCGCAGAGAAATAAATATTGGCAATATTGAGAAAAATTATTTCACCTTTTTATCTTCAAGAAAAACAACGGGACCGATAGTAAGCGCAAATATATCCAATGTTCTGGGAGACCATAAAATATATTTAAACGAAGACGATCTGATAGAAGATGAAACCACATTGAATATTTCATCCGTATTGGGAAGCGTAGTGATATATTTGCCGGATAATGTAGAAGTAGTTTGCAGAGTTATTCCAATTCTTGGAGACGTTACAATAAAAGATCAGTTTAGAAACAAAGGAAGCAGAAAAAAATTGATATTAAACGGAAGCGTTATCTTAGGCGATTTAAAAGTTAAGCCTAAATAGAGTTACACTGTTTCCGAACAAGTCCTTTGTCGCTTGTTTTGAGGTGTCTGTCAGTTAAAAATCAAAACAACTGTTTGGCCGTTTGCGTTTTTGGAAGTCAGTTCGAGGTTGTTTCCTGCAAGATTCCATTCATTAGCGTTCTGAATATAGTTGAAATAATCAAACTCTTTTAGCGATGCCGGTTCAAAAATGGGTGCCATCAAGGTTGAACGTCCCATCTGAACGCTGATTGCTCTTCCTTCTCCAAGCGAAAAAGGAGCGGAGTAGAGGTTTGGCGCACCTCTGCCGCTGATCATATTATCTGCAAACTTCAAGGTAAAAGCATCACCAAAGCCTTCCGTGGTCAGGGCGTTCCGGTTAAAACCTGAATTTCTTCTGTTAACCCAGACTTCTGTCAGTTTCCATTCTTTTTCGGCAACATCAGAAAAATTCGGGGTTACGGTTTGGGCTTGGCTTTGTCCTGAGCTGGCACAGGAAGCCAAAAGAACAATTACAACAAATAACAAAACTATCGTTTTTTTCATAATTACTCCTTGATGTAATCTTATCATAATAAACAAAAAAATTGTAGTAAAAGTTACTTGCTTCTACGGAGAATCCTCTGCGTCAGCCTTTTCTTCTGCGACCGCTGAGGCTGTCGCTTCTTCCTCTTTAACGATTCTGTCAAGCCCGATAACAAAGTCCGGCTTGTCAATGCTCAGAAGGCGTACGCCTTGCGCGGAGCGTCCCATGGTCCGGACTTCTTTCACTTTCAGTTTAATGGATTTACCCTGACTGGTGATGCACATTATGTCTTCGTCTTCAAGCACGCTTACACAGCCGACAATTTCTCCAGTTTTTTCGGTAACCGTATAAATTTTCTGGCCGCCGGTACCTCGCCCGTGTGATGTAAACTCGCTGAAATCAACCCGTTTGCCGTAGCCGTATTCAGACAGAATAAGCATTTTTTCAACTAAATCTACACGCAGCACGCCTGTCAGCTCATCCCCTTTTGCGAGTTTCATGCCGGTAATTCCCCGTGAAGAGCGCCCCATTGCGCGGACATGTTCCTCATGAGAACGAAGAGCCTGTCCTCTTCTGGAAATGAGCACAACTTCATCGTTGCCTTTTGTTAAAAGCGCACTTACAAGTTTATCGCCTTCATCAAGATTTATGGCAACAATGCCCCTTGTCTTTGCGTTGGCAAATTCGTTTGTTTTTACTTTTTTTACAACGGCGCGGGCGGTTCCCATAAACAGGTATTCGCTGTCGCTGAAATCTTTGAGAGAAACTATCGCTGTAATATCTTCGTTTGGAGAAACCGTAAGAAGGCTCTTGATATGGGAGCCCTTGCTGGTGCGGCTGCCCTCGGGCAGTTCGTGAACTTTCATCCAGTAAGCCTTGCCCGCGCTTGTTATAAACATTATGTATTCGTGCGTGGAAGCAACAAAAATCTGGTCGACAAAATCATCTTCTGCCAGTTTCGCGCTCTGCATACCTTTGCCTCCTCTGCCCTGATTGCGGTACGCCGAAACAGGAACCCGTTTCACATAACCCAAGTTGGAAATGAGAATCATCATTTCTTCTTTTTTTATCAGGTCTTCGATATTGATATTTTCTACTTCGCCGGTAACAATTTCTGTCCGTCTTTTGTCTCCGTATTTTCCCTGAATTTCCTTCGTTTCGTCTTTGATTACTCCGCGCAGTTTTTTGTCGTCAGCCAGCAGGGATTTATAATAGGCGATCTGGACTTTAAGTTCTGCCAGTTCTTTTTCAATCTTTTCGATTTCAAGGCTTGTCAGGCGGCCGAGGCGCATTTCAACAATTGCCTCGGACTGTGCCTCGGAGAGGGAAAAGCGTTCCTGCAACCCGAGCCGGGCTGTGGCAACATCGCGGCTTTTTTTGATGATAGCGATAACTTCGTCTATATTCGCAAGAGCGATGACAAGCCCTTCCAGAATGTGAGCGCGTTCCTCGGCTTTGCGTAAATCGTATTGGGTGCGGCGGGTTACGACTTCGACACGGTGTTCAACAAAGCAGTGAACAAGTTCTTTTAAGGTGAGGCACCGGGGTCTGCCTCCAACCAGCGCCAGATTAATGATACCAAAGGAAGTTTGAAGCTGCGTATTCGAAAAAAGCTGATTTAGCACAACTTTAACAAACGCGCCCTTTTTAAGTTCTATGACAATGCGGACGCCTTCGCGATCAGATTCATCGTTGGCATGCGCAATGCCGTCGATTACCTTGTCCCGCATCAACTGGCCGATTTTTTCCAGCAGCAAGGCCTTGTTTACATTGTAGGGAATTTCCGTAAAGACAATTTTTTCCTTGCCCTGTTTGGCGGTTTCTATGTTGAATTTGCCGCGGACCAGAAGTTTGCCGCGTCCTGTTTTGTACGCGTCTTTAATTCCGCGGCGGCCAAAAATTACCCCGCCAGTGGGGAAGTCAGGCCCTTGCACATAACGCATTAACTCTTCGGTGGTTATTGACGGATTGTCGATGGCGGCGCAGATTGC
>JAIRUY010000247.1 GCA_031254175.1 Treponema sp. | reverse complement strand
ATCCCATGTTCAAGTGTTAAAAATTTACGGAGCCATTTTTCTTTCTTTTTTCCAAATGATTCTATTTCCCCCCATTCATTCGCATTTGACATTACTGCAAACAGGACAATCATCAGTATATCTGACAGTTTGTGCCGTACATACGCTTCATCTCGTGGATCGCTTATTTCTGATAGTTCTTCTACCAGTTCTTTCATTACCGTTACATTTATTTCTTCAAATTCCTCTATGGTATGTCCATCTAATATTTCCGCTATCTCCATTAACTTTTTTGATTTCTTGGCCATTTTTTCCCCCTTTATTGCCTTTTGTCTGTTTTACCACTTTTGGATTCTTTTGGCAAGGTGTAAACCATTAAATTAAACAATCCCAAAAGGGCCAAAGCAAACAAAATAAAAGAGACAAGAAAAAAGCTGACACTTTATATAAAGTGTTTTTTTAATTGCAATTTAAAAAAGCAACAAAATAAGATATTATACGCACGGGTGAAGATAATGCAAATAATGTATAACGCGGGATGCGACGCCGAAATATATAAAACACAAGGCGAGAAGCATAATTTTCCGGATATGTCGAAAGAACTATGTCCACAGTGCGGGGCGGATTATTTAAGGAAACACGGGTATTACGAACGACACCTGATAACAGTAGGGTTTGAAGGAAGAATAAAAATCAGGAGGTACCGTTGCCGGGATTGCAAAAAGACAGTATCGCTTCTGCCCTCGTTCTGCCATCCGAAACGGACATATGGTACGGAAATAATAATAAAATCACTAAATGAATTTTACAATAAAATACTAACGGTATTCGCGGTGATTATGAACATATTAAAAACGACAGGGGTAGATTGCTCGCGGCAGCTATTGCTGCACTACAGGCGGCGGATAGAACAAAACCTTAACGTTCTAATCATGACGCTGACAGATATACAATCCCTGAAAAACCCGATAATACATGAAGAAATGGGCACAAAGGAGAAGGTCAGGCAGTTGCTCGCGCGAATCCACTACCCAGAGGACGATTCGCTCAAAATATACAAGCGAACAGGAACAACATACCTAACCCTACAACCACAATAATAATAACACAAACATGACGTTTTTAAAAGGGGTATGCCCTTAAGGGCAAAAAACACCAGATTTTCGTTTACTTTCAAAACAAAAGATGTTAATTTTAATAGGCAGGGGGAACACAACCGCCTGACGAAAAAGAATAACCGGCCGGTGTAAACATGCCGGCCCGTTCACGGACATTGAGGTGAAGGTAATGTTGGAAGAAAAAACGAGGGCGGCGATAGCGCTAAAACGTTTTTCGCTGATCAGCCCAATAATCAACGGCCAGGTGGAAAACATCGGCGAGTACAGCGCGGAAGCCACAAAAGCGCCGATTGAGATGCCGCATTATGGCTTTAGGAGCTACGCCCCGAAAACGATCAGCAACTGGTATTCGGACTACATAAAAGGGGGCATAGACGCGCTGAAGCCGTCGCCGCGCTCGGACAAAGGCGTGTCGCGCGTGCTGACCCCGGAAATGAGCGAAAGCATCTTAAACAAGCTCAACGAGCATCCGAAAGCCCCGGCGACGGTCATTTACGAAATGCTTGTTGACGAAAGGGCGTTCCTAAAGAAAGACGCGTCAATAGCGACCGTGCGCAGGTTTATCCGCGAGAACAAAACGGCGCTTGAGGCCGACGGCAAGAAGACACAAATGCTGAGGTTTTCCAAAGAGCAAGTGAACCAACTTTGGCAAACGGACATCATGTACGGGCCTTATGTGGGCGCCAAGAAAAAGCAGGCCACATACCTGCTTGCGTATATAGATGACGCGAGCAGGCTGATTACCTACGCGGGGTTCTATTTGACGCAGGACATGGCCAGTTTACGGAATTCGTTCAAAGAAGCGGTCCTCCGGCGCGGGATCCCTAAGGTAATCTACACGGACAACGGGAAGATTTACAGGAGCCAGAGCTTTGAGTATTTATGCGCCAACATAGGGGTGACCCTTCTGCATCACGCGGTGGGGGCGGGTTACCAAAAAGGCAAGATAGAACGCTTTTTCCGCACGGTAAGATTAAGGTTCGTTTCGGTGCTTAAAAGCGCCGATTTAACGGATATTGGCCTTCTGAACGAAAAATTCGGGGCATGGCTCATGGACGATTACCAGAAACGCCCGCACAAGGGGCTGTCGGGCGAGACGCCGTTGAACTTCTTTTTGAAGCAAGCCAATCAAGTGAATTTAGTTTCCGATCTCGGCGAGTTCAATAAAAAATTGTTGCTGTCGGTAAAACGGACGGTGAAGAAAGACGCCACCATCAGTTTTAACGGCGACCTGTATGAAGCCGAAATGTTCCTGGCCGGCGAGAAGCTTGACGTCAAGTATGACCCGGACGCTGGCGCCGGTATCAATGAACTGTTCCTTTTCCGTGGGGACGCGCCCGTGGGCACCGCCAAACTTATCAATTATAACGACAATTCGAAGCGCAAGCGCTCGGGCGGCGTTAAAACGGGTAAAAGACATGCAACGCCAACGGACGGGGGTGCGTCGAAGGATGAGCCTTACGCAAAGCAAAAGGCGAACACTATTTCTTATTCCACCGCTTTGGAGGGCTGATTATGTTCACGCAATACTTAAGTTTGAAGTTCAACCCTTTTTCCAAGGAAATGGATGACAAGGATGTGTTCATGTCCAATGACGCAAAGGAATTGCTCGCAAGGCTTGAATATATGAAAAAGACAAGGGGGTTTTTCCTGCTCACGGCGGAATCCGGTTTTGGCAAAACCACGTTGCTGCGCAAGTTTTCGGCTTCCCTCAACGCCGGGTTGTTTAAGGTTTATTATTCCGCTTTGTCTTCGCTTACGGTAATGGATTTTTACCGGAGTCTCGTTCTTAGGATGGGGGAGGCCCCCGCGCATAAAAAAGTCAGCTTGTTCGAACAGCTGCAGCGGTTGATTGCCGACAGTTATTATGATAAGAAGATCACGCCAATATTTGTTTTGGACGAGGCGCAGTCTTTGTCCAATGGCGTGCTTGAGGACTTGCGCATGATCTTTAATTTTAGGATGGATTCCGAGAACCCGTTCATTGTCATTATGGCCGGCAATGCCAACGTCAGGCGTAAGCTGCAGTCGTCGGCAAATCAGGCCCTGCGTCAAAGGATTGTCGGCAATTACCATATGACCGGCCTTTTAAGGGACGAGATTAAAGATTACATCGGTTCAAGGTTGTCCATCGCCGGGGCCGTGGATAAGAACATTTTCACCGATGCCGCCCTTGAGTCTATTTTTACCTCCACCAACGGAGCCTTGAGGATGGTCAACACTTTGGCCGCCGCTTCTTTGACTTGCGCTTGTTCGCGCAATTTAAACATCGTCGATGAGGAGATTGTTTACCAGGCCGATAGGGATATTGAAATTTAGACGCTTGTTTTATTTTCAGTATTTATAATTAGAAGGGGTTTGTTTATATGCATAATAAAAAGAAAATAAAAATATCCTATGATTTGTTTTGCAGCGCCGTTTCTCTGCTTGAAGGTATGGATGTCGATTACCTTGATTCGGATGTTATGATGCTTTACGGCTATGTGCTTCAGGCTTTTAAATCTAAAAAAGCGGCCGCACAGTCCCGTTTCGCTCGTGCCAATTTGTACTCCGCTTCCCGCAAACTTGTGGATTTTGAGGATTATTCCGATAACGAAAATTCTTATGACGATGATTTGCCGTTTTGATTGTTTCGCTTTTTTTCGGCAGGGTATCTTTACTACCCTGCTTTTTTATTTTGACCGTTTCTCTTCTTTGTGTGTTTTTTACCTTTTTTATTTGATTTTTTCATTTGGTTTTTGCTCTTTTATTTTGATTTTTACCTCCGGTTTATTTTGAGCGTTTACACCGAGAACATTTTTGTAACCCGCTGTTTAAATTCAGCCTCATTTTTGACTGCGTAATTGGAAACAGTACGAAGTACCGTGA
>JAIRUY010000220.1 GCA_031254175.1 Treponema sp. | reverse complement strand
GCGCCATTCCCCTCAAGATAGCAACTTATGACGGAGATACCCCGGAAAGCCTCAGAATGTCTGCCAGGGACACCGGGCGGATCATCATTTCCAATCCTGATATGCTGCATGCCGGTATTCTTCCAAATCATCCCAAATGGATAAAGTTTTTTTCAAACCTAAAATATATTGTAATAGACGAAGCCCACGCATACCGGGGTGTTTTCGGCAGTCATGTAGCAAATGTAATCCGCCGCCTGCGCCGGGTGTGCGCTTTTTACGGCGCTTCTCCCCAATTTATTCTTTGTTCGGCAACTATTGCCAATCCTGCGGAGCTTGCCGGGGCACTCATTGGGCAGCCTGTAGAACTGGTTGATAAAAACGGCGCGCCGCGCGGCGAAAAGAGGATAAGTCTCTATAATCCGCCGCTTGTAGACGCAGTGCAGGGAATCCGCCGGTCTGTGGTTACAGAAAGCCGCCGATGGATGGTTGCCCTTTTAAAAGCGGGGATTAAAACAATTCTTTTCGCCCATTCACGTATTAAGACAGAAGTAGCCGCTTCTTATGTAAACGAAGACCTTGCAAATATTTTCACTGACAATTCAAGAATAAGGGTGGAAGCCTACCGCGGCGGCTTTTTGCCCAATGAGCGCCGTGAGATAGAACGCGGATTGCGTGAAGGCGCGATTCATGGAGTAGTTTCAACTAACGCACTGGAACTTGGAATAGACATCGGCGGCCTGGACGCTTCTGTAGTTGCCGGCTTTCCGGGTTCTTTTAACAGTTTCTGGCAGCAGTCGGGCAGGGCAGGCAGGAGAGGAGGCACATCGGTTTCAGTTTTTATTGCAAATGTGTCGCCCGTCGATCAATTTATTATGAATGACCCGGACTGGTTCTTTCGCAAAAGCGCTGAAGAAGCAAGAGTTGATCCGGATAATCCGTATATTTTAACAGATCATGTTAAATGCGCGTGTTTTGAACTGCCGTTTGTTGCTGAGCAGCTGTCAAAAAATGACGGGCAGGGAGACAGTGAGCAGGCAGAGTGTTATGGGAGTAATGCAAAAGATGCGCTTGAGTATCTTGAAGAGGCAGGGATTGTCCGGCTTGCCGGCGGAAAATGGCATTGGGCAGACCGTTCCTTTCCGGCGGAGGGAGTAAGCCTCAGGACAGCGGGCGCTGACAATGTGGTAATAATTGACGTAACGGACGGCAGGAATGCTGTAATCGGCGAGATGGACCGGCCAAGCGCCAAGGAAATGATATTTGTCAACGCTGTGTACATTCACCGGGGACGCCAGTATATGGTGGAAGCGCTTGATATTGAAAACCGGAAATGCCATGTTAGGGAAGCGGACGTTAATTATTTTACTGATGGGCTTGTAAAGACGGATATCAAGGTGTTATCTGAAGATGAAAAAATAATGTACAAGGGAGGAGAGGGAATATTGTCGGATGTCCTTGTCCGTTCCCAGGTAACCAAATTCAAAAAGTTAAAATTCAGAACACATGAAAATATCGGTTTTGGAGACGTGGTCCTGCCGGAGGAAGAAATACAGACACGCAGTCTTGTCCTGCTCTTTATGCCGGAAAGCCCGGCAGGAAAGATTTTGGCAAAAATGGACGAACAGGAAACAGGAGAGGCGCTTTCCGGCACAGGGACGCTGATACGCAGCATTTCGCCCATGTTTCTGTTATGCGATCCGCGCGATCTGGGAATTGCGGAGCGTGTGCGAGATCCGCACTTTGGAAATCCGGCTATTTACATTTATGATAAATACCCCGGCGGCACCGGTCTTACAGAAAGCCTTTCCCGCCGTTTAGAACAATTATTTACCGCAGTCCGGGAAGCTCTTGAACACTGTCCCTGCAAGACAGGCTGCCCGTCTTGCGTAGGGCCTGGAGGGAATAAAAAGGCGGCGGCTGAAATTTTAAACGTGTTATAAGGTTTAAGACTTAACCTTTTTCGTTTTATTTCTGATAAATGTGCCTATTTTAACATCCTGCGCTTTGATATGATTTATAAGCCATCCGCCCACATGCGTGTGTATTTCACTTAAAACTGTTTCTGTAGGCCCTAAAGCAAGCCATTGAGATGAAAAATTTCCTACTGCGAGCTTAAAATCATCGTGGATCTTTTTATGGTTTTCAAAATCCGGATACCCACAACTTTTTTGGATTTCTTCTTCATCTGCAAAATGTTTTTCTGTATAATTTCCCAGAAAGGCAATGTATTTATCAAAATCTTCACGGATATCAAGATTGCACGCTTTTACAAGATTATTAAGGGCATTGAATAACTGACGGTGCTGTTCGTCAATTTTATGATACCCCAGAGAGAAAGATTTATCCCACACATATTCTGTAGAACTTGTAACCTTAAAGCGTTCCACTTCTGTGGAAAGTACAGAAATATGTTTTTTGTTGTTATCTGCAGCATCAAGAACCCGTTTTACTGTGGAGTTAATATCTTCGGCTTCGGAAGTAATTTCATTGACACCATCGGAAATCTCACTGGTGGCGGATGCAAGGGTTTTACCTTCTTTGATTACTTGACGGCTGCCTTCCAGCATTTCAACGGAACTGTCCTTAACCTTTTTTGTAGTTTCCTGAAGCTTTCCTATGGCTTCCAGTATCTGCTTGCTTCCAACGCTTTGCTCTTCCATTGCATTGCGTATATTTGATTCCTGCTGGGCAACAGTCCGTACTTCAGCATCAATGTCCTTAAATTTTTCCAAAACCACTCCGGTTGATTTTGTTATCTTATCAATGGACTCTTTTATTTTTTTTAATACTGTGGAAATTGTTTTTGACTGTTTGCTTGAAGATTCCGCAAGTTTACGGATCTCGTCGGCGACCACAGCAAAACCTTTTCCGGCTTCCCCGGCATGAGCTGCTTCTATGGCGGCGTTCATACTCAACAGGTTGGTTTGACTTGCAATATTCTGCATCACAGCGTTTATTTCAAGAATGCCTTCTGATTCTCTTGCAATTCCCTGTATATCCTGCGAAACTTCTTCGAGGCTGGTTCTTCCGACATTTGAGACGGCGATAAGATCATTAACATTTTCCGCATTTTTAACAAGGGTATTGGTGACACTCTGTATATTTGCAATCATTTCTTCTATAGCAGAAGATGATTGAGTAACATTTTCAGTCTGAACTTCTACCTGGGCGCTAAGATTGTCAATATTGTTTAGCACCTGTTCCATGGTTGCGTTGGTCTCGGTTACCGATGCGGACTGATTTAAGACCTGGCTTTTGATATGTTGAAGATGGCTGGTTATTTCCGTAACAGAAGCTGCAGTCTGATTCATGTTTTCGGAAAGTTCGTTTCCCACATTGGAAAGATTTACAGTTTGATTCTTTATGAGAAGAATAAGCTCGCAGATTTTGTCGAGGGTCTTGTTAAAGAGCCCTGCCATTATGCCAATTTCATCATTGCGTCTTATGGTTATTCTTGCAGAAAGGTTTCCTTCTCCCTTTGCAAGAATCCCGAGGATTTCACTGATTCGTCCCAGACGGATAAAAATCATGCGCATCATGGAAAACATGATTCCCACTCCGGCTATGGCAAAAATAACTCCTAAAACAATCTGCTCTATAACCTGTGCTTTTAACGAGTCATACAGGAATTGGGCATCGAAATCACATCCCAAAATTCCCACCATATCGCCGCGGGAATTAAAAATAGGTTCGTAGACAGAAACAAGAAAACCCCAGTCACCTTTTTCCAAAGTTGAGCTGCGGCCTTTTTTTGTTTCCCATGTTTTAAAAAAAGTATCACCGTAATCGTCTATGTTAATGCTGTCGCCCAAATGAGAAAATGTATCGGAAGCTATTTCTCCGGAACCATCTATGATATAACGGTAACCCACGCCAACAGACGGAGCTATTGTATACAGATATTCCAAATTGGCTTCATTTCGGATTTTAAGGAGTTCCATGCGTGTAGATTCATAAAAAGGATCCAGCTCATTCAGTGAAATGCTTAAAGCTTCAAATTTGTCTCCGTCGATTATGGAAACCGCATTTCTGGCATATTTAATCCCTTCTCTTGCAAAAATCGCTGAAGCAACATCAATGCTCTTTCTTACTGAGAGAATTGTAGTTGTGGCGCTGAGAACAAGAATAATAACAGTAAAAAAGAAAAGAATACGAGTTTGTAATCTGATTGTTTTTTTCATAACACCGCCTTTTGTTCGTGTTAAGGGATTTAAATTGCACCCTTCAAGGCGCTTTATAAGAACAACATACCTTGTCACTTCAAGAGGAGGTTGTTGATTTACTTATATTACTATAATATTAGCTGATTACTGAAAAAATGTAAACTCATAAGATCACAGAAATTGTCGAATTTGGCGTTTAAAATCGTTATTTCTTATTTTTTGAAACAAAACGGTTATCTTTGATAAAAAACCGCAATTCCAGTTCTTTTCCGGCAGAAAGACCGATCCTTGTGCTGGTGCAAATTTCCGGCTTTAAAGGGCTGTCATAAATGCGCAAATTTCCTTCGAGTAAAGATATATTATTTTGTTTTCGTGTAATACCAAAAGCCTGTGTTAATTTGCCCGGTCCGGAGCAAAGATTCTCAATCTTCTTGGTATTGCGTCTCTTTTCCATCAGCCCGATGCCCTGAACGGGCTCAAGAGCACGGATAAGTACGGCTTCGCCCTCACCTTTTTTTCCGCTTACAATATTCAGACAGTGGTACATTCCGTAAATTAAATAAACATAAGTGTGTCCCGCAGGCCCGAACATTGGAGCGTTACGCTTTGTTATCCCTTT
>JAIRUY010000202.1 GCA_031254175.1 Treponema sp. | reverse complement strand
AACGGCAGAATCTGTGTGCGTCGGAAGAAACCAACCTGTTTCCGTTTCCGGTCTTCGCCCTGGAAACCGGAGGGACTCCCATTGGCGAGTTTCCCTTTCCGCGCAACGGGTTGTTAATAACCGGTTCCGAGGAATTAGGAGTTAGCCCCCGTGCTCTTGCGGCAGCCGAGGCTTCTCTTGGCAGAGTGTCTATTCCCTGTTACGGCGCAAAAGCTTCGCTGAATGTCTCCGTTGCTTTCGGCATTGCGTTGAATATGTGGGTGCAAATAATTGCACCAAAAGGAAACGCATGAAGTTAAATACCATCATACAGGGCGACTGTATAGAAAAAATAAAAGAAATACCTGACAATTCCATTGATTTAATCTTTGCCGATCCTCCGTATAATATGCAGCTGGAAACTCCTCTTTACAGACCCAATAACACACAAGTTGACGGGGTTGATGATGAATGGGACAAATTTGAATCTTTTTCCGAATATGACGCTTTTTGTATACTGTGGCTGAAAGAATGCAGGCGCGTATTAAAAGATACAGGCACAATTTGGGTTATCGGTAGTTATCATAATATTTTTCGTGTCGGCAATATAATGCTCAATCTGGGGTTCTGGATTTTAAATGACATAACATGGTACAAATCCAACCCTATGCCCAATTTTTTGGGAAAGCGTTTTACAAACGCTACCGAAACGATCCTTTGGTGTTCAAAGGGAAAAGAGCATAAAAAATATACCTTCAACCATAAATTGATGAAAAGATACAACGGCGGAAAACAAATGACCTCTGTGTGGCAGATAAAGCTGTGTACCGGGGAAGAACGGTTAAAAAACGAAGACGGCAAAAAAGCACATTCAACGCAAAAACCGGAAGAACTGCTAAAGAGAGTAATTTTATCAGCCACAAGACAGGACGATATTGTTCTTGATCCGTTTTTTGGAACAGGCACAACCGGCGCTGCGGCAAAAAAATTAAAACGCAAATTTATCGGGATTGAAAAAGAACCCGAATACATTGAGATTGCCCAAAAGAGAATAGATGCTATTAATGATTTTTTTGATGAGGCAGACTGGGAAGAAGAAACAAAAGGAGCACAAACAAAAGTTTCATTTGAAACTTTAATCAGGGAAAATTTCATTAAGGCAGGCGAAACGCTTTATGCCGGAAAAAAAGACAGCGTATCTGCTGTTGTTCTTTCAGACGGCGGTTTGCAGTATCAAAACACAAAAGGATCGATACACAAAATCGGCGCGATAATCCGGCAAACGCCTTCATGTAACGGATGGAAAGTATGGTACATACAAAGAAACGGAAGGCGGGTTTTAATTGACGAGCTGCGAAAAGAATATTTTAACTCGAGCCTGCAGTCTTTTCGGCAACTTGCGCATAATTCATCTGTCTGACATTTTCCCGCAGCCTGAAGTTTTAACAATGCCTCAAAGCATGTCCCATTGTATTGCCTCTCTATCCATGCAAAAACACATAATGTTTGCTTGAAATTTTCACTATTTACGTTTATAATTATGACATATAATAGAGTTGTTCGGAAACTTCAGTTTCTGAACAACTTCCGTTTTAAAACAGCAAAATGTTACGCATTTTGCAAGACTTGTGAGACAGCTAACCGAGTTGTCTCACAAGTCCAATGTCAAAGATACTTTAAACAGACAACGGTATGTTTTTCAAGTATCTGGAGGTATTCTTTATTTATGGAAGAAAAAAAGATTGTGCTGGCAATTGATGATCAAGTCCAGCAGCTTAATGAGTTTAATAGTATGCTGGTTCCGAGGTATGATCTTCGGGTTGTAAAGGCCGCATCAGAGGCAATAAGCTATTTAAACAAGAACCGTGTGGATGTCATTCTTCTGGATATTGAAATGCCGAATATTTCCGGTTTCGAATTCCTTGATGATATAAGAAGAATTCCAAGCTATATTGAAACGCCAATAATAATCATCAGCGGCAATACCGGAGAAGAATTTTTAAAAAAAGCCAGAAATTCCAGCGCTAACGGTGTTCTGTCCAAACCGGTAAAATCAGAAGAATTGATTGATTTAATAGACAGATCTGTTACTGCCAGACAATAATTTTTTTACGAGGGAGCGCATGGACAATAAAGGTAGTCTATCTCATGTTATAGAAATTGATGAAGAAAGATGCATTAACTGCTATGCATGCATAACCGCATGTCCCGTTAAATATTGCATGGACGGTTCGGGAAAAAAGCTTAATGTTAATCATAACCTTTGTATTGGCTGCGGGTGCTGCATTACTGTGTGCTCTCATAAAGCAAGGATACCAATAGATGATACCAATTGTTTTTTTGAGGATATTAAACAGGGAAAAAGCATGATCGCTGTTGTGGCGCCTGCTGTCGCATCGGTTTTTCCCGACACTTTTCTAAGGTTAAACGGCTATCTTAAGTCTTTGGGGGTTAAAGCTTTTTTTGATGTCAGTTTCGGCGCGGAACTTACCGTTGTATCCTATCTGAATTATATAAAGGCAGAAAAACCGAGGACAGTAATCGCGCAGCCCTGCCCCGCAATTGTCAGTTATGTTGAACTTTATCATCCGAATTTAATACCTTATCTTGCGCCTGCTGACAGCCCGATGCTGCACACGGTAAAAATGATCAGAGAATATTTTACTGCGTATAAAGATTGTAAAATAGCGGTGATTTCTCCCTGTATTGCGAAAAAAAGGGAATTTGATGAAACCGGTCTCGTGGATTACAACGTTACCATGTCTGCCCTGAAAGCCGCGCTGGAAAGAAAAAGAGTTAACCTTTCAACTTTTCCGGTCATTGAGTATGAGGGAATGCAGGCGGAGCGGGCGGCAGGATTTTCTACTCCCGGAGGCCTTCTTGATACTGCTGAACGTTTTGTACCGGGGATCAGAAGAAATACAAGAAAAATTGAGGGGACACATACAATCTACCCGTATTTAAGGGGGCTTGCCCACCTGATAGACAAACCAAACATTGAGTTTCCGCTGCTTATAGACTGCCTTAACTGCGAGTTTGGCTGTAATGGAGGAACCGGCACAGGGAGCGCCCATGGAAATCTGGACGAATTGGAATTTCCGGTTAAAAAACGTATTGAAGAGCTTGAAAAAAAGATAAACCCAAGGAATCAGGAAAAGCGATTAAAAAAATACAACAAAAAATTAAACCGTTTTTGGAAAAAAGGGTTGTATAACAGAACGTACAAAAATCTTTCCGGAAATTACAGTTTAACACGCCCCAACGAACAAGAGCTGACAGAAATTTATAAAACTATGGAAAAATACAGTGATGCAGACGTTTACGATTGCACAGCGTGCGGCTACGGAAGCTGTAAATCAATGGCTACAGCAATTTTTAATAACCTAAACAAACCAGGGAATTGTGCGCATTACAATCTTAAACTGCTTGAAGAAGAAAAAAATACTACCGTGTATATCAACAACCAGCTTAAACTGCATATTAACCGTGCGCTTGGCGTAATCGAAAATATCAATGATCTTGTTGAAAAATTGAATTTAAGAATTAATATTCAGTGTGAATCTGTGGACGACTCGACAGCAGTAACGGAAGAAATGGTAACTGCGCTGAAAAACACATCTGAATTCTCACGGAAAAAGAAAGACTCTGTACAGGCATTGATCGAAAACGCCTCCAAAAGCCAAGAAGCGATGAAAGAAACAAATAACGCAGTTCAGAATATTTCCCAATCTATAGACGGAATCGGATCGGCAATTAAAATCATTAGTGTTATTGCGTCCAATACCAATCTGCTTTCAATGAACGCCGCCATAGAAGCAGCCCATGCCGGAAATGCAGGTAAAGGTTTTGCCGTAGTAGCGGATGAAATCCGCCGTCTTTCTGAGACAACAAGAGAAAACTCGCGCAATATTTCCCAGACTCTGTCTGCCATAATTGCCGGCATCAATGCTGCTTCCAAGCGTTCAGGTGACGCAGGTGCTTCAATCAACACCATGTCTGAAGAAATTAATGATTTTGGCAGCATAATGACCGAGTTGATTGATACCTTAACCGAGCTGTCCGCAAAAAGTTCCGGTATAACCGGCGCGCTGGCAACTCTTAAAGAACACAGTAATGTAGTAAAAACAGATTACGCTTTAATGCTGTCTCTGACAGACAAACTCAGGTATGACATCAATATGCTCGCCGCCATGTCTACAGACATTGTCAAGGCTATTGAAAATAACGATCATGAGTTAATAGCAAAGCTTGTTGCTCAGGGAGAACTTACAGAAAAATAACGATTTTCTTTAACCCATGCATACTTGATCCCTGCCGTTGTCCTTTGCTTTATAAAGCAGTTTGTCGACACAGGATACAAAGGCGGCAGACGAATAGCCGTCATCTGGAATGACAGAAACGCCGCCAATGCTAACGGTTACGGAAGTACTAATTCCATCGGCGTATGGCACAATTGTTTTTTTGACGTTATTACGAATTTGTTCGGCGATTTTTCCCGTACCTTCTTTGTCGGTACTTGGCAGCAGTACAATAAATTCTTCACCGCCCCATCTGGAGGTAAAGTCAACTGATCTGCTGACTGTTTCATGCAGGACATTTGCAATTGATTTTAATAAAACATCCCCCTGCGGATGCCCGTATGTGTCATTATACAGTTTAAATCTGTCTATATCCAACAAAATTACTCCAAGCGGCGTTTTGTCCCTGTGGGCACGCGCCAGCTCAAGATCAAACCTTGAGTCAAAACCTCGTCTGTTCGGAAGCCCTGTCAGTGCATCAAGCAAACAAAGTTTTTCTATTGTATGAATATATTCAGCCATTTTTATATGTGTATTGATTCTCGCCTTTACAACTGATTTATTAAACGGCTTGGCAATATAATCTACAGCGCCGAGCAGCAAGCCTTTTTCCTCATCTTTGGCACTGTCAAGCCCTGTAATAAAAATAACAGGAATATTGATGGTAACTGCGGAATATTTAAGTTTGGCAAGAACCTCAAAGCCGTTCATGTCCGGCATAACTACGTCAAGTAAGATTAAATCCGGCGACTGTGTTTCGGCCACTTCAAGCGCCGAGGGGCCGTCTACAGCAACGATAATTTCATATTGCGGTTTCAGGAACTGAGCCAATGTGGCAATATTCATTTTCTCATCATCAACTACAAGGATCTTTTTAACCCTGTTATCCATCGCCCTTCTCCATTTGAAGCTTAATAGCAGCAAGGGTTTCCCGCGCTTGCCTGAAGTTCATGTTTTCAACCTGTTCCGTCAACTGTTTCATTTCAGGAATCATTCTCAGATCCTTTATATAATCTATACTATCATAACTGCTTGATGCAAGTAGTATATCCAGTTCTGTAAGAAGTTTCAGCAAATTCTCTTTATCTAACGGCAAATCCCCGGTTCTTTTACTGGTTTTTTCCAGATATTCATTCATGACGGGGGTAAGTTCCCTCAACGCGGCGTTTAACTCCCGGTCAAGGACATTCATTTTTTCTTCCAGATACTCAACATTGTCTGCAGCCAGAGACTGTTCAAGGACAAGGGCAGCTTCCGCAAGCCTTGTCCTGCCGACTATACCCGCAACTCCCTTTAATGTATGAACCAGTCTGTGTGCAAGTACAATGTTTCCAGCTTTAAGAGCGTTGTTTATGTCCGCAAAAGTGTTTTGATTACTGTTGACAAAAGTTGTTATCAGCTCCGCATTATGATCATCTTCAACATCATCTGCATTTTTCCATGGTGTTGCACTGACAGGAGTCAAAAAATTTAACAAACATGACCACAATTCTTCTGTCGCAAACGGTTTTGATAAACAATATTGCATCCCCGATTTAAAATACGCCTCTCTGTCGTTAAGCATAACGTTTGCGGTCAAAGCGACGATCGGCGTAGTACTGCCTGCCTCTGTAATTATTTTTGCGGCCTCAAGACCGTCCATTTCCGGCATATGAATATCCATAAAGATCAGATCAAAAGGTTTTTCGTCATTATGAATGCGTTTTTTTACAAGATTTGAACCTTCTTTGCCATTCTCTGCTATAACTGTTTTAAGTCCTACCTTTGAAAGATGGTCGCATATAACCTGTTGGTTTAAATCATTATCTTCACAAACCAGAATTTCGCCTTCAAAAACTGGCTTCTTGCCAATGGCTGCCATACTGCTTTTTTGCAAATTAACATTGGTCATATCTGCTGTTTCAAAAGATAACTCAAAGCTGAATTTGCTGCCAATACCTAAACCGCTTTCAACATTCAGTTTGCCGCCCATAAGTTCAACAAATTTTTTGGTAATAACAAGACCAAGCCCTGTTCCGCCGTATTTGCGTTTTGTAGAGTCGTCCCCCTGTTCAAAAGGATGAAATATCCTGCTCATTTGTTTGGGAGTCATTCCAATACCGCTGTCTTTGACTTCAAAATGCAATGTAGCGTTGTTCTCAGTTTTATATTTGACAGCGACGAGAAGTTTTACCACTCCCGTATTTGTAAATTTAACGGCATTGGACAGAAGGTTAAGAAGGATTTGACGCAGCTTTGTGGGATCGCCGATTAAAAGCCTGCCGATTGACGGTTCGGCATAGCAATATAAAGCCAGTCCCTTTTCCTCGGCTTTTGGAGAAATAACTATCCGGCAAAGTTTGATAACTTCTACTATGTCAAAAGGAATCCTTTCCAATCGCATTTTTCCGGCTTCTATTTTTGACACATCAAGAATATCGTTAATAATCTGCAGAAGACTTTCGGCGCTGGCTTTGATTTTTGTTAAATAATTCCTTGTACTGGGAGATATATTGTCATCAAGAGCAAGTTCCGAGAATCCAATAATTCCATGCATTGGGGTTCTTATTTCATGACTCATATTAGCAAGAAAAGCGGATTTCATTCTTGATGTTTCTTCCGCTTTATGTTTTTCTTGTGAAATTCTCTTTATATCCGTTATATCGATTGCGCTCTGCATATACACTTTGTCATAACCAGGCCAGTCGATAAGAAGATCCGTATGGCGAATATCACGTTTTATTCTGTAATCGTGTTCTTCCCATACAATTGCTTTATCAGGCTCTTTTTCCAGCTCGTCGCAGCGACAAAATACACACTTCTCTTTAAGGCCCCGGATAATTTTAAAGCAGTATTTTCCGATAGCCTCGTTACCTTTAATATTGAAGGCTTTTTTCATCTGCTCATTTATAAAAAGTATTTTTCCTGTTTTGGGCTCGGAGACATATATAAATGTATCAATACCGTTTAATATATTTTTCAGAACATCAAGCGAGTTTGCAGACTCTCTCATGTATACATTGATACGATCGAGCATTACATTTGCAGCGGTCTTCAGAAGACCAAACTCGTTTTTATATTCACCTTTTATTCTTAAACTGTAATCTCCGTCCTTCGCGATTTTTTCGGCGGCTTCCTTGAATTCGCTTATTGGTTTTAACATTACGCCTATCAGATAATATAAAAACAAAGCAATAATAACAGCATTTATCACACTGAAAACTACGGTAAAAGTCATTATATGGATTTTTCCGGCATCGATTTCATCAATGTGAGCAGAAACACAAATATAAAACCAGTTGCCAAGCTGGGGAAAATATATGGGTTTAACCATCAGCAGAACATTTTTATTACTCACCGGCGATCTCATTTCTGCGATTCTGACGTTTTCTGATTCGTCCGGCAAAGGCTGAGAAAATCCCAAATCATCCAATTCTATGCCAACATCCAAAAATCTGTGGCTGAAAATTATCTGCCTTTTGTCATTTACAATCGCGATATTACCTGTATGTATATGTAATATTTCTTCGCCCTTAAGCTGCGTATAGAGATTATCAAGGCATACTCCGGCTGTAACCGCTCCAATAAAATTATTGTGTCTGTCATGGAGCGGAAATATTATGTAAACTATGGGGATTTTATTTCCGTCCAGGTCCGTAAAGACCGATGAAGTGTAGACAGGAGCATTTTTTGTTTTGACTTCTGCAAAGCCATACAAAAGAAAATCCAAATCATTATCAACAGGTTCCCTAAGGTATATTGCCTCTCCGTCAACATTGTAAAAAACAACAGAACTGTATATGTTCTGGTATAAATCAATAATTCCAAACAGTGATTTTTGTAAAAACTCCCTGCTGACAGTTCCCTCATTGTGATAAAATTCCAGAAGCCTCTCTACGATTGACAAATAATCAATAACATTGTTTATATTAGTCTGAAAAATCCCTGAATACTTGCTTCCGATATGAATAAATTTTGTCTCTGCCAATTGATGCTGCGATTTAAACAAGGAAACCATCAAAACAGAGCATATTATGGAAATGCTGATCAATACTGAGATTATTGTATAAACAACAATTTTTGTTTTTAGACTTGCAGATCGTTTTATTTTTTTTCCCTTAAACATAACACCTCTCTATATAAAAAATACCGAACAATTCTTGGTTTTGTATAGTATTGCATTACATAATTATGATATTTGATAAGTAAAAAATCAAACATAAAATCAGAACATTTTTATATTGACCCCAATTTTGAAGGAAGTTGACAAAAAACCTTCATTTTTCCATACTTAATATGAAGGATATATGCGATATCATTGGCTGTCAAATGTAAATCTTAATAATCCCCCATGAAAATCGAAAGAAAAAT
>JAIRUY010000143.1 GCA_031254175.1 Treponema sp. | reverse complement strand
AAGGAATTATCCAATCGGCGATTATATTACCCTGTTTTCAAGGGAAGACAGGCAGAAAACAACGCTTATTACCCGGATAGTAAAAAAAAATCTGACAGAAGGAAAACCTGTCATTATCGGTATGAATACCCCCAACTCTTTTGATGACGCAAAAGATGTATGGCGGCCGGAAGAAAGCCCGAATAATTTTTACTATGGGCATGCCATGTGTGTAGTTGGTTATGACGACAATAAATACGGCGGAGCTTTTGAAATTCTAAACAGTTGGGGAAGAAAGTGGGGAAACGGCGGCTACATTTGGATTCCATACAAGACTTTTGTGGATTTTGTACTGGAAAGTTATGTAATGATAGAAAATATCGCCAATTACAGTGATACAGTCAAATTTGACGGTTTTGTCCGCATGGAAGTTTTGGGCAATAATGCCGGAAATGCCGAGTTTATACTTACACAGGATGGATATTATAAAACAGCCGAAGCCTTAAGCGGAGGAACCCAATACCGTCTGATAATAGGAGCAAGGGAAAGCGCCTATGTATATACATTCGCAGTTTCCCATTTTTCAGACGACGACAGATTTTACGCTCCGGCGCTTTTGCTTCCGCAGGGAAGAAACTCAGCCTTAATGAATTACAGTGACAGCTTGGTTATTTTACCCGCAGAAGATTCCGCGCTCATGTTAGACGATCAGGCCGGAATAAAATATCTGGTAACGCTTCACTCAAAACAGGCTTTGGATATACAGAGTATTATGCGCACATTCGCAGATGCTCAAGGGCCGGTTATCAAAAGGCTGGCGGCGGCTGTCGGCGATAACCTTACCACAGCTCTTGTTCTTGATGAAAAAGAAGCCTCTTTTACCGCAATGCCCGATAATCCGCGGATTGTGGCAGCCTTTATCATCGCAATAGAACACAAATGATTATTGCGTAACGCTTAATATGTAACCCTGCTCCGGATCTTCATCAAGGCACCAGACTTTTATGTAGTAAACGCCTGCGCCAAGGTTGACTGAAAGACGTGAACTCAATGAATCTCCGCCGTCATCATCTTCGGCAATTAAATTAAAATTAGAATCAAATAATTCAATATATGTATCCAAACGGTTTGAATTTATCCCCCTGGCATTGATAACATAACGCCCTGCCCTTGCGACATTAAAAAAGACCCAGTCCACATCATCACCGGAATGAAAAGTTCTTTCCTGAGACGCGCCGATCTCAATTTGTTTTGCCTGTGAAGGCTCATCGTCCGGCTCATATTCATCACGCGCAAGCAAACCGCTGCCGAAGAATGCCCTGAAACCAAAACTTCCCCGGACAGATGAGTCATAACCGCGTACCATGGCAATATAACGGTTTCCGGCACGCACATTATACCTAATCCGGGCATTGGTATTGTTTCCGCCGTCATCATTTTCTTCAAGCAATTCTTTTGTGCCGGCATCGTAGAGTTCCATATAAGTGTCAGTTCTGCCGATTGTTTCTATCGTAAGCCGTCCGTTTCTGTCAGGAACAAGAAGAAAATAAAATTCATCTTCCGGCTGGAGATTTCTTTGTATAGCCGCAGTATCTTCGCCCGTTCCTATTTCAAAAACAACAGGGTTTTCCCATCCGCCGTCCCCATCCCTGACAACCATATAAGCGCGGAAGCCGTAAGAGCCGGCAGTTGAATCACTGTACCCGCGCACAACAGCAAGATAACGTGTTCCTGACCGTACATTGAAAGTTATTCTGGCATTGGTATTTGAACCTCCGTCATCATTACTCGCAAGTTCTTCTTCAGTATCATAATTGTATAAATACATATAGGTGTCTGTACTGCCTGTAGTTTCTGCCGTAAGTCTTCCGTCCCTGTCCGGAACAATGAGAAAAAAGTCTTCATCCCCCGAATCAATGGCGCGGTTCATCACAGGCGTAGTTGGACTGTCGCCTATTGAAACCGCGACAGGATTTTCCCAACTGTCAGGTTCGTACGAGTCCATCCCGCCTGAAGCTGAAGAACCGCTTAAAACAAGCATACTGTTTATTTGCTCACTACGCCGGAAGTTTGAATAAAAACTGGCTTCGATAGCACGGTCTGACAGGCGTATCAAACGCGAGTATACCCTGATGGTATCAGCCGCGACGACTATTTCGCCGGTAATTGTCCATTGCGCATCTGTCACACCGCTTGAATAAACGGTATAAGTTCTCCCGGGCATATTCGCCAATTCTCCAGTCAACTGATTAACCCAATACGAACTGAATGAAGTATTCCCGTTCTGAAAAGTAAACTGGCCGACAACAATTTTTTCCGCTCTTTTTTCCGTTAGTTTCGCCTGTATTGCTCTTGAAAGATTAACAACCGCTTCATCCATATAAGGAACAGGACTTTCCGCGTTTTGCGAAAATGCAAAATTTGAGACAAGAAAAAAAACAGAAATAAAAACAAAAACTTTTTTCATAAACCCTCCGTGAATGGTCCGTTAAACTACAATTTTGCTTCCCTGGGGGACTGATTTTGTAATCCATGTATTGCCGCCAATAATACTGCCATTGCCAATAACAGTTTCTCCGCCAAGGATCGTGGCGTTTGCGTATATCGTTACATTGTCTTCAATTGTTGGGTGACGTTTTTGGCCGCATTCTTCTTTTTTTACCGAAAGCGCCCCAAGAGTAACGCCCTGATAAAGCTTGACATTATTGCCAATAACCGTAGTTTCACCTATTACAATGCCCGTTCCGTGATCGATAAAAAACGATTCGCCGATTTGAGCGCCGGGGTGGATGTCAATGCCTGTGCGCCTGTGAACAAGCTCGCTCATCATCCGCGGAATGAGAGGCACCTGCCGGTTCCAGAAAAAATGCGCCATCCTGTGTACGGCAATTGCCTGAAATCCGGGATAAGACAGTATCACTTCATCGGCGCTCATCGCGGCGGGGTCTCCCCGGACAGCAGCTTCAAGGTCTTTGGCAAGTATGGTTCTGATTTTCGGGAGGTCTTCAAAAAACTCGTCAACAACAAGCGCGGCGGCAGCCCTGCATCCTCCGTGCCCGCAGCTTAACGCACCCAACCTTACGGAAAACGCAAGGCTTTTTTCAACTTCCCGTGACAAACTGCGCGCCAAAAGGCTAACTTTTTCAATTGTAATATCAGGAAGGTTACCGGCTTGCACTCTTTTGCCGGCTTCCGGCGCATTTTCCAAAAAACCAGGGAAAAGCAGTTCTTCCAGAGCGAGAACTATTTTTTCAATACTCTCCCTGCCGGGAAGATTTTCGCCGTCAGACTGGTTTACCATGCCGTAAGTGTTGTAATTCTCCAAAAGAGCTTTTATGCTTTTTTCCAGCCTGTTCATTGCAGAACCTAACCCTGTTTCCTGTCTTTCGGTTTTTCAACCAAGGTTGAAAGATCGCTTCCGCCTTTAAATCTTAACACATTAACCATAAATATGTTTAATTTGTTTACAATGTTCGGCGGCAGCAGGTTACCGTCTACTTCAACAGAAAGAATAGGGTAATTACGTTCCCGCGCCCATGGAGTAAACAGCCCTTCAATTACACGCCCGATAAGACAGGCAAAGGGGCTTATGTTAATAATACCCGAATAACCTGCGTCCATCGCCGCTGCCGCCGAACCGGAGGAAACGGCAATCTCGGAATTAAGTTCCAGATTAAGAAAGTGCTCCTGCGTAAATTTCATAATGTGTCCCATATCATGCGGCGTTTCGGGGATTAACCCTGTCGGCTGCAAAATAGAAAGCGTTTTTTTCTCGATATGATGTTTCCACCATTTTTCAATCTGCAATTTTTTCAGTTCTTTCCACGGTTTGGAAAAAAGCCTCTTACCGGGCTTTAGCAGGCGAATCAATTTATTAAGAGAATACACACGCATATAATCAAGATAATGAATCCATTCGCTGATGCCGGCAATTTTAACCACTACGCCTCTTTCGCTCATTAGATCAATAAGTTCACCGACAGCAAAGTCGTCACGCCGCACATAGATTTCGCCTACAATCAGCACACGCGGACAGTCCGCAAGTTTTCGTTTTAACGGTATTTTTTTTACATCCGCGGCGACAGAGCGAAGTTCCTTCCACATTTTTTCAGGATTGTGTTCAACAGCATTCATCACCCTGCGCCATGAATGTTCAAAATCCGCCGTTGCTTTTACAGGATCGGCGGCGCACGCTTTCAGCGAACACTGAATATCCTTGAGATAATCGGATAACACAAGCCCTTTCCACATTTCTTTTGCGAAACCGGGGCCAAGCTCCGTATAGGAATTATCAGCCGATAAAATAAAAACTACTACATTTTCAAGCCGCATATCGCGGAAAAGATTTTCATAAAAAATGTAATACTGCCCCGTTCTGCAAGGCCCTGTTGTTATCGGTACGAAAAGCAGGTAGAGTTCATCCTTGCGGTATTTATCGCTGAAGAAAAACTCAAGCGCGCTGCCAAGAACAAGATGGCTTGGCACACATTCCTTCCCCGAAGAATGAGCTCGCGCAATCTGAACAGTTTTTGCGGTGGCGACAGGCAGCGCTTCCGCATTGATGCCCTGCCCCCGGACGGCGGCTCCCATGTATTCGGTAGAGATTGCGCCCATGTTGGACAGCAGAACCTTTACACGTTTGTTGCCTATAATGGGAACACGCTCGCCTGTTTTTACGTTGTCTATCCGTAAATCAAATTCTTCTTTTCCCCCGGAAGCCCTGCGTTTTTCAGTGATAAAACGCCAGCCGTTGTCATAACGCTCCGCTTCAAGTTCATTCTTTTTCGCACGATAACCGTCAATAATGTCGAGGAACGCCTCAACGCGCGTATCTATCCCCGCATCGGCTGAATGAGAATCCAGTTCCAGCACAAGAAAAGGTTTTTGCCCCATAATCCATTTGATGTAGTGCAGAATAAATGAATCCGGCGCGCATGAAAAATTTGTAATGAACGCAAGGTAAATGTTGTCTTCTTTTTTTATCAGGCTCGCGGATTTAACGTCCTGCTGGCCGTAATACCAGTACATATTGGAGAATATTTCTTCATCATGGAAAGGCAGAATATCAAACGGAACAATTGAGTAACCCCGCGTTGTAAATTTGCGAGGAATACCCATATTCGCTTCCGGCGTAAACGCGTTATACGGCCTGCCAAATGTGCAGATAACAGGCCGGTCTGCTTTCCGCGCCTCTTCAAGCGCTTCGATGCCCATTTTGTGCACCGCGTCAAAATACGCTTTTTGTTTTGCCCATGCCGTATCAAAAGCGGCCTTTGTTTCCGCTTCGCCAATGCCGATCCGGCGCGTCATTTCACAAAACAGTTCAAGCGCTTTTACTTCGCCGTGTTTAAAGCTTACAACCAAAGGCATCCAGCGGTTATTATCAATATCAGGAAACGCTTTTACAATGTAATAGGGAAGACCCTGTGTGATCGGGCAGAAATTCGCATGTACGTCATTCTCGTAACTGGGCATATCCCTGAAATGCGGAAGAAGCACGTAATCAACGCCTTTATCAAGACAATCCTGCACCGCGCCGTGCGCAATCTCGGCCGGGAAACAATACTGCGCTTCCACCCGCGCAACTCCTTCATACGCAACTTCGGCAGAAAGAATTGTTTCTATGCCAAGTTCGTGAAAGAACCATGAATAAAGCGGATACAATGTATGCACAGAGAAAGCACGCGGAATACCTACTGTAAATTTTCTTTTTTTATCCTCACGCACAGGCACAGCGGCAAACTCTTCAAACAGCATCTTCTGGCGTTTTTCAACATAATCAAAAAACGGAATATCCCTGACCTGTTTGCGCATATTTGTGTATTTGTTGCATCTGCCGCCAAACATATATTTTGTGTTATTTACATTTAAAACCTGAATCGGGCAAAGATTTTCACACGCCTGACATTTAAAAACCCGTTCATATCCGATTTCACGGCTGATGATATCATCCATGACAATTTTTTGTTCGGAAAGAAGACCTTCAGAGCGCTTGCGTTTTGCGAGTAACGCAACGCCGAAACATCCCATAAGTTCAGGTGAAGGCGGAACAAGTATTTCCTTGTCAAGAAGCATCGCAAACGCAAGCGGCACAGAAGGATTTTTTGCCACTCCGCCCTGCAAAAAGATTTTTCCGCCGATTGTCCGGTTTCCGACAACGCGGTTAAGATAATTCGCCACAATCGAGCAGACAATCCCCGCCGTGATATTTTCCCTGCCGGCTCCCTGCTGTACAGCCTTGCGGATATCGCTGTTGATAAACGCGGAACAATGTTCGCCGAATTTGCACGGAGCGTCTGCGTTTAACGCAATGGGGCCGATATCCTTCGCGCTGTGGATTGAAAGGTCTCCGGAGGCAGATTCTTCCAGAAATGAACCTGTTCCCGCGGAACAGGCTTCGTTCATTGCGTAATCAATGGGCACTCCGTTTTTAAGGAGCACATACTTCGCATCCTGTCCGCCGATTTCAAAAATGGTTTCAACTTCTTTATCAAAATAGGTAGTCCCGACGGAATGAGCGATGATCTCGTTATAAACTCCGGGAGTTTCCAGAAACATTCCGAGGATCTCGCGGCTGGAGCCTGTTGTGGAAACAAGGGGGATATCAAGTTCTTTTCCGCCGGTGTCGGAGAGCACTTGGTCCTGACTGATCGAATGAGATTCT
>JAIRUY010000129.1 GCA_031254175.1 Treponema sp. | reverse complement strand
ATATATTCATGTTTTGAATTGTAGACAATAAGGGGCAAAAATTCTATACTTGTAAACAAGGTGTATATGAGAGTTTTTTACAAAACCACGCGGTTTCTGGCGGTTTTTTTCTGTCTTTCAATTTTAGTGTTATTATTTTCATGTACAAATTCAAAACCTGAAATTACCTATGGTTTTTTGCAATTGGTTCTGTACCAGAGTGATACAGGCCCAAGAGAAAATTATTCATTTTTTATTATTGCCCATGATGATGACGGAATTGAAAATCTTGATGAGTTGTATCTTTTTCATGACAGGGAACAGCTGCGCTGGCAGATAAAAAGCAATGAATGGGTTTATCATACACAGGACGGAAGGAACTGGATAGGAACCCGGAGCATAACCACCGCAGACGGCGCTCTGCCGCGCGGAACATACCGCGCAGTGCTTGTAAACAAGGCTGGTGAAAGCACAGAACGTCATTTTACTTTTGACGGAAATGTACGTTTTCCGTTCCCTGAAATTGAAGTCAATGATCGCGCTTACATGGTCAGATCTTCATGGCCGGTCAATCGTTTGGTTTGTTATGATAATACAGGAAATTATATTTCTACCGTAGAATTGCAGTCTCTCTCGGGAAATTTGTCTGATTTAAGGCTGTCTGCAAATGCAAGAAGCGTTGCGCTTTGGGCTGAAGACACGGCCAATTTCTGCGGCGCGTTTACAAATGTAGTTCCCATAAACTAATGAACAAAAGTTATGTAATACGCGCAGGACATTTTACATCCGCCCAGAAAAAAGCCTATGATTCACTTTCCGGCAGATATTTAATCCCGTACTCGGAGGAAAACCTTGATTTTGAAAAAATCTTCGGTAATAAAAACGGCGTTACTCTGGAAATCGGATTTGGATCAGGTTTTGCAACTGCCGTCATTGCAGGTCGTAACCCTGATAAAAATTATTTAGGCATTGAAGTTCACCGCCCGGGTATAGGCAGGCTGTTATGGGAAATGGAAAACAGTTCCCTGTTTAATATCAGAATTGTGGAATATGACGCGGTATTTGTAATTGAGAAAATGATACCGCCTGCCTCTCTTGAGGCAATTCATGTTTTTTTTCCTGACCCTTGGCCGAAGAAAAAACACCGAAAGCGCCGCCTTATGCAGCGTCCGTTTACAGAATCGCTTGCGGCGTGTTTAAAGCCGGGAGGTTATCTATACATGGTTACAGACTGGGGAGATTATGCTCTTCATGCGCTTGAAGAACTGAATGCCGCAGGCGCTTTAATTAATAAATATGAAGGTTTTGCTTCCCCGCAAGGCTGGCGCCCCGCAACAAGATTCGAACAAAAAGGCCTTGCGAAAAATCATGTTATTAAAGAACTTTTTTTTACAAGAAAAATATGAGAATATAAAATATGTTACTAACGATAGATATAGGGACATCAAAATTTAAAACTGCTCTTTGGGATTATGAAGGAAACCGGCATTTCTACTCAGCCGTTGTGCTTGGAGACAGTTTGAATGACGGGGAAAAAAATGAAGTTGATTGCAATGAATGGCTTAAAGCGTTAAAAACCTGCTTAAGAGAACTTAAAGATTTAAAAAAAGTTAAAGCAATTGTTATCTGCGGCAACGGGCCTTCGCTTGTTCCTGTTCTGGGTTCCCCTTTTGCCTCAGCAGACGGGATATTTGTCCCTGCGGAAAAATGCCGTCTGTGGCTTGACCGCAGGGCTGTCAAGTATACGGCGGAAGTTTCGGCTTTAATGGGCGGTTTTGTTGACTCAGGTTTTTTTCTTCCTAAAATCCTCGGAATAAAAAATGATGAAAATGAATTATACAGTAAAGTAAAATATTTCCTTGGCTGTCCTGAATATCTTGCGTATGCGCTGACAGGAGAAGGGCGCACTGTTTTTCCGTCAGAAGGATTTGATCGATGGTTTTGGAATGATAGCGTACTTGAAAAACTGGAGCTGGATAAAGAAAAATTTCCGCCCTTCATCCGTCCCGGTGATCTGTTTGGTTTTGTTTCCGGGCAGGCCGCATCCTGTTTCGGCTTTGCGGAAAAAACTCCTGTTGTTTCAGGCGGGCCGGATTTTTTCGCCGCGATACTTGGCGCGGGAGTAACAGAGCCTTTTTATGCATGTGACAGAACAGGTTCTTCCGAAGGAATAAATCTTTGCACGCAGGAACAGGTTTTTGACAAAAGGTTAATGTCGTACAGACATCCTGTTAAACCATACTGGAATCTGTCGGGAATAATCAATACTACAGGAAGGGCGATACAGTGGGGAAGTAATATTCTTGGGCTTTCTGACTTAAATGATTTTTTCACACTTGCGAAGGAAAGCAAAAAAGGCTCGGGAGGGCTTGTTTTTGTTCCCTATCTTGCAGGAGAACGCTCGCCCCTCTGGGATCCGTCAGTCCGCGGTCTTTGGAAAGGACTTAGTCTTTCTCAAGGCCGCAGTGAAATCGCAAATTCCGTGCTTGAAGGTATTGGTTTCGCCATTAGGGATGTGCTCGGCGCAATGAAAGAAACAGGCGAAAAAGTAAA
>JAIRUY010000075.1 GCA_031254175.1 Treponema sp. | reverse complement strand
GCCTGTCTTTTGAAGCGCGGAGAGCTCTATAAACATTGTCTGCCCGCCCCAGTCTTCAGGCATGAGTCCCAAATCAGAAAGCTGACTCTTTACCTTGTCAGGGTTTGCTTCAGGTTTGTCAATTTTATTTACAGCGACAATAATGGGAACTTTTGCTTCCTTGGCATGATTGATAGCTTCTACAGTCTGGGGCATGACTCCGTCATCGGCGGCGACAACAAGTATTACAATATCGGTTATCTGCGCTCCACGCGCTCTCATGCGCGTAAACGCTTCGTGGCCGGGTGTATCCAGAAAGGTAATTCTCCCATGCACCGTTTCTACCATGTAAGCGCCAATGTGCTGAGTAATTCCGCCAAATTCGCCGGAAACGACATCTGCCTTACGGATTGCGTCCAGCAGCTTGGTTTTTCCGTGATCAACATGTCCCATAACAGTAACAACAGGAGGACGCGGCAGCATCAGAGCATTATCATCCGAGATGGTTTCAATTACTGTCTCATCATAAAGGCTGATGATTCTTACATCAGCGCCGAATTCCGAAGCGAGAATTGTGGCCGTATCAGCGTCAATCTGCTGATTAATAGTGACCATTTGTCCCATGCTCATCAATTTCTGAATCAAATCTGAAGCTTTCAGATTCATTTTACGGGCCAGTTCAGAAACAGAAACAGCTTCCATAATGTCGATGAACTTGGGAACCGGATTTGCGACATGAGTTATTTTTTTCTTTGTCTGAAGGAGTTTTTCCTCCATTTCAAGTTCTTTTTCTTTACGGTTATATGCGGGTTTCTTTGCTATAAATTTACGTTTTGCAGGCCCCTTTCCTTCTGGGAGAGCGTCCGGCGCAGGAGCGCCGACATTACCGCGGCCGGTAGACGGACGGGAAAAACCGCCGGGACCGTGTTTGTTTACGTTGGACCTTGGAACAAATCCAGGCCTTGCGCCTTGACCTGCCGGACGCGGACCGCGCGGCGGAAAGGCAGGAGCGCCTTTATTAAAACCGGTTTCATTGTTGCTTTTTGGGCCGCGAAACGATGGGCGTCCGGGACGCGCGGAAGCGCTATGGTTTCCTACCAGTTTGCCGCCTACTCTTCCGGCGGCTGCGGCAGGACGCTGGGCAATCGGAAATGAGCTGACACGGGTGCCGTCTCCTGTTTCTTTTGATTTTCTATCATAATCTGTTTTACCCAAGCCTTGCGAAGCATGGCCGCCTTCTTGATAGTTATCTGATTTTTTTGCGTGAGCAGTTTTGCCCGGAGTACTGACAACAACTTTTGGTTGATTTTTTTTCGTGCCCTGAACGGTTGGTTTTTTCATTACAACCTTGACTTTACGGCGCTCGCCCTGTTCATTGGCTTTCGCGGCGTTGTTCTCTTCACTTTGCGTGTGTTTAATCAATTGAGCTTTTGGTTTTTTTGAATTGCCAGTATCTTCAGCCATATTTTTCCTTTTTTCAGTTATTCTTCTTCTTCGTATTCAAAGCTTAAGCCAATGCCGCAGCTTGGGCAAGTCGCCATTTCAACTGTAATTTTAGCTCCGCACTCGGGACACTCATATTCTTCAGCTTCAGCGCCTTCATCACCGGCTGCTTTTTCTTCCTGCTCTTCTTCATATTCTTCATCTTCTTCGACAATTTCTACATATTCTTCAATGAGTTTACGCAGATCTTCCAGTTCAGATGAGGTTAATCCCTTTGCTTCCATTTCTTCCTGACTCAGCGCAAGGAAATCTTCAATGAAATCAATATCGTTATCAAGCAGGGTTTTTGCAATTCTTGCGTCCACGCCGGGAAGTTCGCTGATGCGGGATATTTCGTCGTCGTAGGAATCCGCGTCTCCGAAAAGCTGTGAAACAGCGCGGCGTGATTCGGCCGCAATGTCCATTTCCGAAAACTGTGTTTCTGTCTTTACATCAATGTTCCAGTCAACGAGCCTGTTCGCGAGGCGCACATTCAGCCCCTGCTTGCCGATTGCAAGAGATAACATTGAATCGCTGACCACGGCCAGAGCCTGATGCTTTCCTTCATCCAGAATTATCACATCACGCACTTCTGCGGGAGACAGGGCATTTTTTATGAAACGCCTTGGATCGGGATCGTATTTAAGAATATCAATCTTTTCTCCCTCAAGTTCCTTGATTACAGCCTGAATGCGCACGCCTTTAAGACCGACACAGGCTCCTACAGGGTCAACATCTTCACGGTTTGAGTAAACTGCCAGTTTTGTACGGAAGCCGGGTTCCCGGACAATTTTATGTATCTCTACAGTCTTGTCATAAATTTCAGGAACTTCCAGCTCAAAAATCGTGCGCACAAATTCGGTATGTGTTCTGGAAAGGATAATTTGAAGCCCTGAAGAATCCTTTTTTACCTCGGCAATAAGCGCCTTAATTCTGTCATTTACATGGTATGTTTCCCGCGGGGACTGGTATTTTTTTGGAAGGATGCCTTCAATTTTTCCCAAATCAACATAAATAGTACCATTGCGCTCACGCTGGTAATAACCGATTATGATTTCTCCTTCTTTATCCTTAAACTCAGAATAAAGACTGTCTTTTTGAATATCCCTGATTGTCTGATGAGCCTTCTGTTTCGCGCTTTGAACAGCGATGCGGTCAAATTGTTTAGGATCAACCTCTACCAGTATTTCGTCCCCAATTTCGGCTTCCGGATTTAAATCCCTTGCCTCAAGAAGATCTATTTCCGTGACAGGATCATAAACGCCGTCCTGTTCCACAATCTTTTTCTGCGCGAAAATCGAAACTTCCAGATTTTCTTCATCAAACCGCACTACGGCGTTATCCGCATTTCCGAAACGGTGCTTGTATGCGGCAATTAACGTATCTTCTATGGTCCGCAGTATCAGTTCTTCCGGTATTCCGCGATCCTGATTTAACTGACGTATTGCCTGCGACATATCTGTGGCCATTATACCTCCTGTCAATAGCTGCGTGTTAAGCGATAACAAAAGTTATCCTGACGCACTATCCAGTTTTGCTTTCGCAATAATTTCAAATTCCAGCCTAATAACTCCATTTTTCGTCATTAAGCCAATTCCATCTTCATCGGCAGTTTCCAATATTCCCGCCGTCCAGTCTGAAATATCTGTACGGTAACACCGTATACCTTTACCCAAATAATGGGAAAACTCTCCCTTGTCCTTGATTACCCTGTCTGTTCCGGGAGAAGATACCTCAATATGGATATCCTGTTCCTGGAATGCCAATTCCAGCCTAGGGGTAATGGCGCGGTGAACCTTTGAACAGTCATCTGTGCCGATACTCGACCCATTGTAAATTACTGCCCTGACATGAACACTGCCGCGGTGCCTTGAAACAGATAATTCAATGAGACGAAAACCAAGCCCGTTTAGAATTTCTTCCAACGGCTCACGAATGGAAATAACTTCGCTCTTTGCCTCGTTTCTTGCGGTAAACCGCATTTTCATTCCCTTTGCCTAAAAAGGCTTTTTTCAAAGCCAAATTGGGGCCTTTTTAAAAGCCTCAATTTGAAAAAGCTACAAAAAAAAGGGCTTTTTTGAAGCCCTTTTTTAAATGAAAAACTATATTAACTAAAAACTACCGTTTTTTAATAATAATGTCAATACCCGCGTACATCGCATTTATAATGAAGATATATCTTTGGCTAAAACGGCAGCTTCTTCAAACTCACTGTGCAGCAAATGTTCCGCAATTCTGGCAAGTTTGTCCCTGATTGGTTTTGACCATTTCTTTTCCTTTAGTTCCGCCAATGCTTCTTTTGCATTTTTTTTGTCAAAAAATGTGCACGCGCCATGAATAATATGCAATTTTTCATGTAAAAAGGCGCGATCTGAGTCTTGTATATCATCTTCCGCTTCATTTATATCCTCATCTTCTGCCGGTTTTAATTGTTCAATTACCTCACGTAAAGCAGTTAAAAAATGCGGAAGTTGGGATAAAATAAAATTGACATTTTCTGTACGCCCCGCATGTTCCAGTTTTTCTGCTTCCAATGACAATTCAGTTTCGCCGATATTCGCAAGCGCGCTTTTCATGGCGTGGATATT
>JAIRUY010000050.1 GCA_031254175.1 Treponema sp. | reverse complement strand
TCGCCGCCGTTTCGCCATACATGCTATTACGGAACGGATATTGACAGCAAAGAAAATCTGATTGCAAACAGAATGAGTCTGGATGAAATATGCCATAAAATCGGCGCAGACAGTTTGGGGTATATCAGCATAGACGGGTTAAAAAACGCCTGCGCAAAATGCACGCTTCCGTTTTGTGCATCCTGTTTTGCTCTGGTCTGACAAGAAAGACAAGACATAGACATCAAATTATTGTAAGATAGCAGCATGAAAGACATTTCGAACCTGTTTGGAAGCATGGTCTTTAATGATACAGTCATGCGTTCCCGTTTGCCCAGGGACATTTACAAAGCCCTGAGAAAAACAATTTTACAGGGTACATATCTGGAACTTAATGTTGCCAATGCGGTGGCAAATGCCATGAAGGAATGGGCTGTTAAAAAAGGCGCAACCCATTTTACCCATTGGTTTCAGCCCATGACCGGCACTACTGCGGAAAAACACGACAGTTTTATTTCGCCCGCCAAAGACGGCAAAATCATCATGGAGTTTTCCGGAAAAGAACTTGTTCGCGGGGAACCGGACGCATCCAGTTTTCCCTCCGGCGGTCTGCGCGCTACTTTTGAAGCGAGAGGCTACACTGTTTGGGACACGACCTCATATGCATTCATCAAAGACGGAACGCTGTGCATTCCCACTGCGTTTTGTTCGTACTCAGGAGAAGCGCTTGATAAAAAGACTCCGCTTCTGCGCTCCATGGAAGCAATTGACAAACAGGCGCTGCGTATACTCAGACTGTTTGGCAACACAACAGCGAAGCGTGTTATTACGACAGCCGGTCCTGAACAGGAATATTTTCTTATCGATAAAGAAATGTTTTTAAAACGCCCCGATTTGATCTATACAGGCAGAACTTTGTTCGGCGCGCGGCCGCCAAAGGGGCAGGAACTTGAAGATCACTATTTCGGCTGCATAAAACCAAAAGTCTCCGCCTTTATGAAAGAACTTGATGAAGAACTATGGAAACTCGGCGTCTACGCAAAGACCGAACACAACGAAACCGCTCCTGCACAGCACGAACTTGCGCTGGTTTTTTCAACAACAAATATCGCAACCGACCACAACCAGCTTACCATGGAACTGATGAAAATCATTGCAAACAGGCACGGCATGGCTTGTTTGCTTCATGAAAAACCATTTGCCGGAGTTAACGGCAGCGGTAAACACAACAACTGGTCGATTGGAACTGACACTGGCATCAATCTTCTTGAACCGGGCGAAACACCGTACGAAAATGCGCAGTTCCTGCTGTTTCTTGCCGCAGTTATAAAGGCAGTAGACGAGTTTCAGGATTTGCTGCGTCTTTCCGCTGCAAGCGCAGCAAACGATCACCGGCTTGGCGCAAACGAAGCGCCTCCAGCCATCGTGTCAATGTTTATCGGCGAAGAGCTGACGGAAATTCTTGAAGCGATTGAGTCAGGGGTAAATTACAGGGGCAAGGAAAAAACTCAAATGCAAATCGGCGTATCGGTGCTGCCGCATTTCCCAAAGGACTTAACAGATCGTAACCGTACTTCTCCCTTTGCCTTTACAGGGAACAAGTTTGAGTTCCGTATGCTCGGTTCAGCTTTTTCCATCGCAGAACCAAACACTGTACTGAACACGATTGTTGCGGAGACATTAAGACAGTTTGCGGACAGCCTTGAATTGTCGAATGATTTCACAAAAGATTTGTCTTTACTTGTCAAAAAAACATACAGCGAACACAAAAAAATTATCTATAACGGCAATAACTATACCGAAGAATGGGCGGCAGAAGCGCAAAGAAGAGGGCTTTCCAACCACAGAACTACAGTTGACGCGCTTCCCGCCTTTATTTCCCAAAAAAGCATAGATCTGTTTGCCCGGCATCAAGTTTTTACAAAACAGGAAATTCATTCGCGTTATGAAATTCTCATGGATGCCTATTGCAAGACAATCCATATAGAGGCTTTTACTATGGTAGATATTGTAAAGGGAATGATAATGCCGGCCTGTATCAAATATCAAAACGAATTGGCTAAACTGCTCGAACGGAAAAAAAACTGCGGAGACTTCGACACTTCTCTGGAAAGTCATTTGCTGGGTAACATCGCTGAATTGTCTGCCTGTATGCTCAGAAAGCTGAACATCCTTGAAGCTGCAATAAACGAATCAAAAGGCATACAGGACATTCTCGCACAGGCAGGTTTTTACCGGGATTCAATTTTTTCAGCCATGTCCAATTTGCGGACTACGGTTGATGAACTTGAAACGCTGACAGCGAGAGAACATTGGCCGCTGCCTGTCTACGGGGAACTGCTTTACAGCATCATATAAATTTAATCATCAACCTTGAACTTTGAAACTTCGGCAAAAAGGACATCAATGTGCATCTTGTTTTTTTTGCTGATATCATTTATGTGGCTTACGGCAACATTTACCTCCTCTGCGCCTCTTGCCATTTCGTCCATTCCGTTACTAATTTCCACGGTTGTCTGTTCCAGATTTCTGCTTTCTGCGATAACTTCCCTGCTGCCTTCTGCCATTATAGTTGAGTTTTCTTTGACTGTTTGAGTCATTTCTTTTACCTTTGTGATTGCTTCAAGTATCTGATGACTGCCCTGTCCCTGTTCTTCCATAGCGGCGCGAATATTGGTTTCCTGCTCTGAAACAACACGCACATGTCCGTCAATTGCTTTGAATTTTTCCAGAACAACATTGGTAGAGAAAGTAATTGTATCAATTGCCGTTTTTATTTTTTTCAAAACTTCAAAAATTGTTTTTGACTGTTCGGAAGAACTGACAGCCAGTTTTCGAATTTCTCCGGCAACCACAGCAAAACCTTTACCCAGCTCGCCGGCATGAGCAGCTTCAATAGCCGCATTCATGGAAAGCAAATTTGTTTGGCTTGAGATGTTTTCCATTACTGCATTAATCTGCAAAAGGCCTTCTGATTGATTTTCTATTTCATGAATGTCCTGAGTAACTTTCTGCAGGGAACCGCGTCCCAAATCCGAAGCCTTGATCAATTCTTCAACGTTTTCCGCATTGTTAATCAATGTCCGGGTAACGCTCTGTATATTTGCAAGCATTTCTTCAATTGCCGAAGACGATGCAGACACACTGGAACTTTGAATATCAACATTTTTGTCAAGTTTTTCAATGCTGGAGGATATTTGTCCCATTGTGGCTCCGGTTTCTGTGACCGCCGCCGCCTGACTTATTATCTTTTTCTTGATGGACATAATTGTTGTGGTAATTTGGTTAATTTCCCCTGCAGTCTGTTCCATGTTAGAAGCCAAATCATTGCCTACATTTTGGAGTTCGCTTGTTTCTTTCTTTATGGAAACCACAAGATTTTTTATCTTGTCCAAAGTTTTGTTGAAATAAAAGGCAAGTTCTCCTGTCTCGTTTTTATTTTTTATATTGAGCCGCTTGGTCAAATCGCCTTCACCCGATGAGATTTCTTTTAAAATACGATTGATCTTTTTAATGGGGGAAAAAATAAGATGCATAAAATACAGTACCAATAAAACCTGAATGCCTACGGCAATTAAAAATATCTTTATCTTGTTTGTTATTTCTTCTGCAATTGCTTTGCGCAGAGGTTCTCCGTCAAAATCGCAGGCGATAATGCCCACTGTTTCTCCTGCGGAATTTTTTATTGGAGCATAAACCGTAACAAGCCAGCCCCATTCACCTTGATCTGTCAGCCCGCTGGCAGTAATTTCTCCGGTTTCCAGCGTAACACGAAACGCGTCGTCAAATTCATCGGTATCATCTTCATCACCCATTGCGGAAAAATCTTCATCCCAGGGTTCTGCACTGCCGTCAATGATAAACTGCCAAATGCTGCCTTCTTTAGGCGCCATAGTGTAAAGATAAAGACAGTTTGTCATTTTTTTGAACTCAAGTAACTTTACTCTTGCTTCCTCATAATATGGATCGTCTGTATCAAGTGATTTTGCCAAAGCCTCAAAAGAATCGCCGTCAACAATATCACGCGCTCCTTTTACAATGAGAACGCCTTGATCTGCAAATGTTCTTATAACGGTTTCTGACAGTTGTTGTATGCCTATTACAGTGGTTATTACATTTACAACAATAAGAAAAATTGTAAAGGTTATTATAAACTGAAATCTTAACGAATACCTTGATTTCATTTGGTTCTTTTCTCCTTATTTCTGACTTGATTGAGACACAATAAAAATCTTCCTTGTCCTTTGCGTATAACTTGGTTTGATTTGCCGTTACACGCTTCTCTAATTATCGTATGTTTTTATTGTTATTGGAAGCACAATTTAATCGACAGCCTCGTCCTAAAGGGCGGGGAAATAAAGCCCTCAGCACGAATAAAATTCTTCCTGTCTGGTTTTCTTGACAAAAAATCTAAACCAAAATATCATAAATAAGAAACATGGCGGAGGAAGGAATGGCTTTTCCCAGAACCACGACTGCGGGGATTTCCCTGCCAAACAAAGTATTATCAAATAACACTGAAAGTAAAATTAAAGTGTATAATTACTGATAAAATGCGAAAACTCTACAAATATCCATGGATAATTATTGCTGCATTAACTGTTATCACCGTATTTTTCGTTTTTCAACTGCCCAAAGCCGAACTGGACAATAACAATCTCCGCTTTGTTCCGGCGAACGACCCGGCGCTAAAAACATCACAGTGGATAGACGAAATGTTCGGAAGCACCTTTTTTATTTTGGTAGGACTTGAGGTGCGTTACGGCACTATTTTTGAAAAAGAATTTCTTGACCTCATCAGGAAATATACCAGTGAGGTAGAAGACATACCAATTGTCAGGGAAGTGACTTCAATTATCAGCGCCGATTATATTACATCTTTGCAAGAGACAATAGTAATAGAAAAACTGGTGAACAATAATTTTTCTGGCACACCGGAAGAAATCACTGAATTAAAGCGCCGCCTGCTTTCCTGGGATATGTACGAGCGCGCGTTATATTCCGGTGATTTTACCGCTACCCAGATTTTAATTCCTTTGACAATCAGTTCAGAAGAAGCAGGAAACCGGGAAATAACAGATCAAATCATGCATATAAGGAATCTTGCCCGC